>JAFUBJ010000188.1 GCA_017460265.1 Atopobiaceae bacterium
AGGTGTGGTGAGACTAGACGTGCCGGTGAGGTATCCTTTCCTGTCACCCACGGAGAGCTGGGGATACGAACCCCAGATAGGATTGAGTCCTATACTCGCTTAGCAGGCGAGCACCTTCGGCCTCTCGGTCAGCTCTCCGTGGGTGACATGAAATGATACCTCACCTTCACGTCTAATCTCAACACAAATTCTTAGCCAATCACAATGTCATCGGTATGGCTGGCAATCAACTCCCACGAGAAGCGCGAAACAAGCGCGTCGGCGCCAATCTCCTCGCCCGGCTCGGCCATCCCCACAGAGCAGGCAAGCATCCCAAGCAGCGCCTCCGGCCTTCCGTACCGTTCACGCAGAACGCCCATGTCAAGGTCGCGCTCGCGCTTGGAAAGCCTTCGCCCGTCGGGGGCAACCAGCAGGGGAACGTGGCCAAACGTCGGCCCGGCATACCCAAGTTCGTGAGCAAGCCATGTCTGCCGCGCCGCCGATCCCAAAAGGTCCCGCCCGCGAACCACCTGCGTCACGCCCATCTCGCCGTCGTCGACCACCACGGCGAGCTGGTACGCGACCACGCCATCGCTGCGCCGCAGCAGGAAGTCTCCACATTCCTCGGCAAGCACTTCTCGCTGTGGCCCATAGGCCAAATCGACAAAAGAGACCGTCCCTGCAGCATCGGATGCTTCCGGCACCCGCACGCGCGTCGCGGGCGGCCTGATTGCAGCGCGTGCCGCAACTTCAGACGCGCTCAGCCCGCGACACGTGCCCTGGTACAGATACGTGCCGTCAGAGGCGTGCGGCGCCGTCGCGGCGTGCAGCTCGGCCCGCGTGCAAAAGCAGGGATATGTAAGCCCACGCTCCTCAAGCGAGTGCAGCGCCTCGCGATAGAGCTCCTGTCGCTCGCTTTGCCAATAGGGGCCCTCGTCCCAGTCAAGCCCAAGCCATGAAAGGTCCTCCATGAGCAGCCGCGCCGCCTCGGGGTTTTGCGCCCGCGGGTCAAGGTCCTCCACACGCATGACCATGCGCCCTCCGGCAGAACGCGCAGAAAGCCACGCCATAAGGCACGAAAAGACGTTGCCCAGGTGCATGCGTCCAGAAGGCGTCGGCGCAAAGCGGCCGACCACCGCATCAGAACTCGTTGTGGAAAGCTGGGTCTCCATACGCTGTATGGTAGCGTTCTGCCGTTTGCGCGCCCCGACTCCGCCAAAGGATTACAATCAGGTGCTCCTGTCACCGTCGGCAATGCCGTCAGTCCGCCGTCCTGCCACGAAGGGAACCACCATGGGCACAGCATCAGAGCCATACACCGAGGGCTTCGTCCTGGGAACGCCCGGCCTGGTCTGCCGCTGGCGCCTTGCGGGCGGGCATGTCGTCGCGCAGGGACGCCACCTGCGCGCACTTGCCGCGCGCCGGGTGAACGGCGAGCGCATCACGCCAGAGATGCTCGCCTGGGTGCGTCAGCATCTGGAATGGACGCTCGAACCCGGGGCGTCGGGAAACCCCGAGGGCGTCCTCATGATCATCGTGGACGACAAGGGCCAGGCTGCCATGTCGGTCGGTCCGTACGAGCCGCTGTCCTCGCTCACCCTGCCCGACATCTTCTTCCGAGCGAACAGCGCCCGCGAAGAGGCCTCGAAGACCGGCGTTGCGCCCGAAACGATGTGGTTTGTGAGCAACGACCACCTGATCTGCGACATCGCCGTTGGCTCGGCAGCCTCCGGCACCACCTCGCTCATAGAAGACCTGGCGCGAACCGTGGGGATGACCGTCGAACGCCGCAGCGGCGCCAGCGACGCCGCCCAGCGCGGTCTGCTCGACTTCCAAGAGGCATTCCTGGTGTCCGACGAGCACGGCGTCGTTCCAGCAGAAGGCCACGGCGGAGCTCGATCCGCCCGCTTCAAGGAGTCATACGAGAAGCTCTGCGCGTCAAAGCGCGAGCGATAGCGGCAGCCGCGTGCGCCAAAGTGCGCAGGCTTTAATCCCTACCCAGAAAAAGGTATTTTACCTGCCCCTTATTTGTGTCCGTCTACATGAATTTGCGGAGCTAATTCTCCTTTGCGACGGGCATGGTGGCAAAGGATTATCTATGATAGTGATGTGGCGCGCTGTCACGAGACCATGCGCCATGCCACGGTGTCCTATGCGCCATGGCTGAGGGGCGGATCGGAGAGGGCCGCCCCTTTGCGGGCCACCCACCCCGCAAGCACGGGAATGGTCCGGACCTCCTGAGGGTCCGGTAAGTCACGAAAAGGAGAGGATATGGCGAGAAA
>JAFUBJ010000189.1 GCA_017460265.1 Atopobiaceae bacterium
CCGAGCAGCTCGTCGAGCGCGGCGACGATGCGGCGCTGCTCCGCGAGCGGCGGGACGGGGAGGAGGAATTGCTTAAGTTTCTGAACGTTGATATTAGACTGATTGACTCCATCAGTCTTAACGCTTGAGCACCACTCCCTTTCATATGGTGCGCACATAGCGTAGTTGACGAACTCACCTAGTATGATGAGCGGAGTAAACCTGACAAGATATCCCGCGTATATAGCAGGTATGTGACCATCATAGTATGCTGTCTTACCAACCCATTCCCTGCTGTTTGTCCTGTTGAAGAGGACGTCACCTGCTTTCAGTGCGAATTTTGAGATGTCTACCGGATTTGAGGTGTAGACCAAATCTCCGTAGTCAATGGTCCCATTCCTCGTGATGTTACCCATCCTAAGAACAGGAGTGGCTCCGACAGGATCTGACTTGCGAGAAGTACCGTATCTAGGCTCATCTGAAATGCTCCCGAGCCTCGCCCACTCCCAGCCCTGCGGGAGCCCGAAGGGCAGCTCGGCCTCCACGCAGACGGGCTCGGCGTCTCCGACCTTCTCATAATGGCAACTATCCCCAGCAGAGTGAGGGATAAAGAGCCGCCTTTGTCTGCTGATTCGTTTTATGTCCATAAGGTCTGAGATAATGCATTATATTGCCGCCAACCATGTGGGGGATGACCATGAAGGGCTATGACGAGCAGCTGTTCCACCTGATGATGAAGTCCGACTTCTCGGTCCCGGTGTTCCAGCGCAACTACGACTGGACGCAGAAGCAATGCAAACGGCTCTTCGATGACCTCGAGAAGATGCTCACCAACGATACGAAAAACCACTTCTTCGGAAGCATCGTCTCGCTCGAAGGAGAGCGCGACGAGCGCATCCTCATCGACGGGCAGCAACGCATTACGACGGTCTACTTGCTCTTCCTGGCGATTGCCAATGCGCTGGAGCAGACGGGTGACGAGAAGGACGCCAGGATGGCGGCCTCCATCAGGTCGAACTACATCATCGACAACCCCGACGACGGGGGTGACGGTAAGCCAAAGCTGCGCCTCAAGCTCGTCAAGGACGACAATGACATGCTCACCGCCGTGACCTATGGCATGAAGACCATGCATGGCAGCAGTGTCTCGGACAACTACGCGTACCTCGCGAAGAGACTAGCGGAGAGCTTCTTTGGCCCTCGCGACATATATGAAGCCTGCAAGCGCCTGGTCATCATCAACATCAAGCTCGAAACGAGCGATAACCCCCAGCTTGTGTTCGAGTCGTTGAACTCGACGGGTCTCGACTTGTCCGAAGGCGACAAGATCCGCAACTTCGTGCTCATGGATATTCCCGCTCACGAGCAGGAGGTCTACTACACCCAGTACTGGAACCGCATTGAGAAGAACACGGGCTACGATGTCAGCTCCTTCATTCGACACTACCTAACTGTCGTCGACCGCAAGACGCCAAACAAAAGCGCGGTCTACGAGGCCTTCAGGGACTTCTCGGATGGACAAGACATCAGGATGCTAATGTCAGAGCTGCGAGACTACTCGGAGCGGTACCGTGAGTTCACGAGGTTCGAGAGCGGGGTTGGTGCCGTAGACGACGCGATGCGCAGGCTCAACCTCCTCGGTTTCGACATCACGAGCCCATACCTGCTGGCCCTGTATACCGCACGGTCCAAGGGAGAGGTGACGTGGGACGAGGTCGCACGGTCCATAAAGCTCATCGAGTCCTACATGTTCAGGCGCTGGGTTTGCAACGTGCCGACGAACGGCCTCAACAAGGTCTTCATGACGCTGCACGACGATGTGCTTCGCGAACGCGGCAAGGCGGAGGAGTCCACCTATGACCAGATGCTCGCACACGTTCTACTCGGCAAAAGCGACACAGGCATCACGAGGTTCGTTCGCGACGAGGAGTTCCGATCAGGCGTCGAGACCCGCGACTTCTTCACAGGGGTCAAGAAGGAGTACAAGCTCTTCGTATTCCAGTACTTGGAGAACGGCGACGGCCCGGAGCAGCTTGACGTCCGCGGAGCCTTCGAGGCAAATCCACCAAAACTCACCATCGAGCACATCATGCCGCAGACCCTCACGCCAATCTGGCGCCGCGATCTCGGAGACCTCGCGGATGCCATCCACGCCAAGTGGCTTAACCGTATCGCCAACCTCACGCTGACGGGGTTCAACCCCAAGTACTCCAACAGGCCTTTCGCCGAGAAGCGCGACATGGAAGATGGGTTCAAGGACAGTCACGTCCACATGAATGTCTGGGTGGCGCAGCAGGACACGTGGGGCGAGGAGCAGCTTGAGGAGCGCTGCGCGCTCATGCAGGACCTTTTCTGCGAGCTCTGGCCCATGCCGGAAGACCTCGTCATCATGAAAGTCGACGAGTCCAATCGGTTCACGCTCGACGAGATTCAGGACCTCAGCGGCAGGAAGATCAACGCATGGACCTTCTTCGGCGATCGGCACGTCGAGGGCGTGTGGAAGAACATGTACACAGACATGCTCAGCATTCTGTCGGACCTCGACGCTGCGCGATTCCGCAAGGGTGCCATGGTGGTGGCGAGCCATGCGAAGACCTACTTCTCCGAGAAGGAAGAGGGCTCGCTCTACTTCAAGGTGCTGGACAACCTCTATGCGCGGCACAGCTTGTCGGTGTGGAGTATGGCCTCGAACCTAGGGGAGATATTTGATGCAATGGACATCGAGCACGACGAGCTGGTTGTCGAACTGGTGAACGAAAGCGACGAGAGGAAGTAACCTCCCGTCCCCACAAGCGTTAGGGGTGCCTGCGCGTGCGGGACGGGCGGCGGAGGGGCTCGGACTCCGCCGTGGTGCGGCCCCGACCGCATGCCCTCATGGCGCCTGACCTGCACAAACTCCGCACAAAAGGAAAAGCGCCCGCCTTGGTGGCGAGCGCTCCCGACGCGCGATATGTGCGGCCATGGCTACGACTGCCACGCCCCGCGGACGTGGAGGACGCGCACCCGCCCGGCGTCGAGGTTGACGCACACGCTCACGACGTCGAAGCGCAGGTGGGATGGCAGGGGGCCGTCGGACGCGAGCGCGCGGCCCACGCACAGCGCCGCGCCGTGCGCGACGACGTCCTCGTCGATGAGCGACTGGAGGTCGTCGAGCGTCATCTCGAAGCCCTCCACGGGAACGGGCAGCACGGCGACGGTGACGGGAAGGTCGCCCTCCTTCAGGCGCGCTTTCTC
>JAFUBJ010000190.1 GCA_017460265.1 Atopobiaceae bacterium
GACGCGTGCCCGTCTCGTGGGTGTCGTCCGTGAAGCAGTCTGCCTCGCAGCCACCGATGGGCCTGAGGAGGGGCGACGGCGTGCAGGCGACAACCGCGGCGAGGCCTGCCTCCTTGGTGGCAGAGCCTCCCGCAGCCTCCCATGCCGCCACGTCACGCGCCCACTGGGCGTGAACGAGGTCATGGGGGCCCGCGTCGTCGGCATCGAGGTCGGGCTCCTCAAGCTCCCACCCCTTGGCAAAGCACTCACGGTCGTGCGACCACTGCTTGAAGTCCTTCTGGCCCGAGTTGTACTTGCGGCATTCGAGGTCGAAGTCGGGAATGCCGAACATGTAGCCATGGTCCGTGAGGGCGATGGCAGGCATCTCAAACTCGACGGCTCGCTCGACCATGTCGGAGATGCGCGTGGCGGCATCCAGGATCGAGAAGGTCGAGTGGTTATGCAAGTGAACGAACGCCATGGTCTGCGCCTTTCGTCTTGTAGTCGGCCTTCCATTTTAGCGGACGTGCGCGCCGAAAAAGCGCGCCCTTGACCGCTTCGCAAACGTCCCCGCTCGGGCGCTTGTCTCGTCGCGCCCGTCAGATCTTGGGCGGGTGGGCCTTGTCAAAGGCATAGCGAACCACGACAGGCTGGCCGCCTTCTGCCTCCAGCTCCACGCAGACAAAGGCACACTCCACCGCATCGCATCCCTGCGACATCATCACGTGGGCATAGAAGTTCGCCTGCATCTCGTGGCGGCTTCTGACCTCGTCCAGGGTCCGTCCCACGTCACCCGTCTTATAGTCCACGACAAGGGCCTCTCCTGTCGCGCGATTACGACAGAGCAGGTCGATCGCGCCCTCGACATAGGTCCCGTACTGGGAGTCGACCCTTATGAAGAAGGGCACTTCCGGCTGCACCAAATCATACGAGAGGGCCTCGGCACGAAGGTCGCTGCGTTCCCAGCGGCCAATCGACTCCTCAAGACGCGCGCGCTGTCGTGCCGAGAGGTGCCAATGGCGGGCAAGGGCATCAAGGCGGGCGGGATCGTGGTCTCCACCAGCCTCCACCATGGTCTGTGCGAGCTCGTGGAAGGCGGAGCCAAGATTGGTCGCCTTGTCTGCGTCGGCAGCGTCATCGGGGGCGTCGATGTCTTCGTCGTCGGTGACAAGCGTGGGCGCACACGAAAGCTCGGCTGCTTCGTCAGGATCATGTTGCGGCACCTCGCTTGACCGCCATGCGTCCTGCATCTGGGCATGCGCGGAAGAGTAGCTGAACACGCCCTGGCGCGCCTTTGCAGAAAGCGCCTGCGAAAGCGACGAGGCGGGCACGGCGTCGGGGTCGACCTCAAACAGCTGGAAGAAGCTGTCGCCCTCTGCCCCTGCCCCATCACCGGCAAGGTGCGAGCACTCATCGGGTGTGGCCGCCACCCCATCGTCGGTCTTGACGAGGCAGACGTGCCTCACGCGCGCAGGCTCGTTGCCACCATAGTCGAGCGTGCCTTCTCCCAGCGGAGGGAGCGAGCCCGAAAAGAGCGTACCCACGACGTCCGAAGCGAGTTGCGGAGCCATATCTCCCTTGCTCTTGACCAGCACCGACATGCCCAGGATCACCGACTCGCGGGCGCGCGTGATCGCCACGTACAGAAGTCGGGCAAGCTCCGCCTGGTCACGCTCCCTGGAGGCGTTGACAAGAAAGCGTGCCCAGTCGAGCGAATCCGACGAGTCCGTGACGCTGTCCGGAACCTCAGTCAGCAGGTTTGCCGCCGTCGTGTCGGGCGGAATCAGGGCGGCATCCACCCACCCCGCCTGGTTTTCGTGGGCAAAGCCAACGATGGGCCGCGTGGTGGACCTTCCCCAGCATTCCGCTATGGCCACGAGGGGATACTCGAGCCCCTTCGAGGCATGCACGGTCATGACCTGCACCGCGCCGGAATCTCCACCAGAAAGCGACGCGGGGCCAACCTTGCTGAGCGCAAGCCAGCGGTCAAACTCGACGGCCGCACGGGCGGGACCGAGCCCTCCTGCCTCCGCAAGGTCCGACGCATAGCGCACCGCGGCAAGCGCATTGGCAAGGCGAGCCTCCCCGTCAGGGCCCTCCGCATGGCAGCGGGAGACCCATCCGCTTTCGAGCAACACCCCTTGCAGCACATCCGCCATGCGCCAGGTCCCAAGCCTCTCAAGGGCACGCGTCAGCACGTCGTGCGCAAGGGCAAGCCGCTTCGACGCCGCTACCCCACCGGGAAGGTCCATCCCCAGAAGGCCGACCTCAATCCCCCGCTTTGCAAACGCGTCGACCGTCTCCTGCTGCTTGGTTGCCAGTACGCACAGGTCATCCGCCTCGAGCGAGAAGAGCTCGCTCACGAGCACCGGGAAGAGCCCCGAAGAGGTGTCCTTGGGGTTGGCGAGCACATGCAGAAGGGCCGCCACGACGCCGACCTCGGGCGCTTGCGAGAAGGTCGAGCCACCGCTGACCACGCACTCCACGCCACGCAAGCGCAGGGCGTCAAGGTACACGTCCAGGTTGCGCATGACGCCCAAAAGCAGCGCTACGTCCTCGGGCCGCTCCCCCGCCTCGATGCGTTCGCGGATTCGATCGGCGATCATGGCAGCCATCGCCGCTGCCCTCGCCGGGGAGTTTGCCCCCTTGGTGTAGGTGGTCGAGAGGACCTCGACGTCCACGCGAGGAAGCGTCCGGGCACGCAGGCCGTCAGGTCGCGTCGGGCAGGGGTCAAGGCGCATGAAGTCCGGCAGCGGGGCGCCAGAGAGCGCCCTCTCCACAAACGACAGCACGTCGGCATGGCTTCTGAAGTTCATGGTCAGGTGCACGTGGGAGGCAGGGTCGCTCGTTGCCTCGCGGTCGCGGAAGACCTGCACGTCTGCCGCCCGGAAGCGATAGATGGACTGCTGGGCATCACCGACCGTCGTAAGGTGGCAGGCATCCTTGCCGCTGAGCAGCTCTATCATCTTGACCTGCTGCGCATTGGTGTCCTGGAACTCGTCGACCATGACCAGGCGGAACTTTGAGCCGTATTCCGCGGCAATCTCTGGGTGCTCGCGGAAGGCGTCAAAGGTGCGCGAAAGCAGGTCGTCGTTGTCAAGGGCGCCAAGCTCCTGCTTGAGGGCAACATAGCGCTCGTCGACCATGCGCGCAATCTTCAAGACGTCTTGGGCCAGTGGCCCCATCTGCGAGAAGGGCACCACAAGGACGGCCTCGGCGTACGCCTTCTTGAGGTCGGCCCCCACCTCCTTCATGGCCTTCTTCCGATAGGCATCCATCGGCTTGGAGAGCCTCTCCATCAGGGCAGGCGCGCCGGCAGACAGCTGGGAGGGAGAGAGGCGCAGGCACTCCTCAAGCTCGGCCAAGTCGTGCTCGAGCCGCGTCTCCTCGAGAGCGCCCTTCTCGGTGAGGAAGGCGCCTTCGGCGCGCCCTATCACAAGCGCACGTTCCGATTCGTCGCGCAGGTGCGACAGCACCGAAGCGACGTTGGGAGCAGCTCCCCTGAACCGCACCGACGAGAACCCTTCGAGGGCGCTCCCTGCGGCATCCCTGACGTCACGGACCATGCCAAACACCGTGCCCGCCGCGTCATCACCCTTGGCGGAGCGAAGGGGAAATACCGAGAAGAGCTCGGGGAAGGCGCCGTTGGCGCGAACTTCGCGGAGGACCTCGTCGGTCGCGCGCTCGACCAAGACAGAGGCATCTGATGCCTCAAGCACCGTGAACTGAGGGTCAATGCCAAGGTCTAAGGCATGCAGACGCAGGATGCTCGAGCACATGCCATGGATCGTCGAGATCCAGGCGGCATCGACGGCAAGCGCATGCTCCTCCATCCCTCCCTCGCGAAGCCTCTCGCGGATCTTCTCCTTGATCTCTTCCGCCGCGGCACGCGTGAAGGTGATAACGAGGACCTGGTCAAGGCTCTGTATGAAAGGCAAGCCATCAGAGCCCGAATCGGGGTCGAGCGCCCACGCCACGCGCTCTGCGAGCGTGGAGGACTTGCCCGAACCCGCGCCGGCGGCCACAAAGAGCGGCCTGTCGAGGGTCTCCACGATCTTGAGCTGATCGTCCGTGAGTCTGCGAGCTGCCATTATCCCCGCCTCCTCTCGCAATTTGCCACCGGGCACCAGGAACAGGCATGGTCGTCCACCGGATTGGCCTCGATGTGGCCGTCCACCAAGCGCGCGATGCGCTCGGCCACAAGGCGCTCGGTCTCGTCCAGCAGCTCCTCGAAGCCGATCTTGCCCAAGCCGCCCGCCACCAGGCGGCTCCAACGGCTGTTGGAAAGACCGGGACCCATGACCTGGTCGGCCGCATCGGCGTCGAGGGCGCCCGCAATCTCGTGCTGATGCCGTGGGCCTCCCTGCGTGGAGAGATAGACCGCGCCAACCACCTTGAGATTGGGGAAGAGGCGCCTTAC
>JAFUBJ010000191.1 GCA_017460265.1 Atopobiaceae bacterium
GAACCCCGTGATCTTCCGCGCCACCAGCCAGTGGTTCGTTTCCATGGACGCCACTGGCCTGCGCAAGCAGGCCCTCGACGAGCTGCAGAAGGTGCGCTTCTACCCATCGCACTCGGTCAACCGCATCGGCAGCATGGTCGAGGGCCGTCCCGACTGGTGCATCTCGCGTCAGCGCAACTGGGGCGTTCCCATCCCGGCGTTCACCTGTCAGGACTGCGGCGAGGTCGTCATGAATGACGACACGCTTGACGCCGTCATCAAGCTCTTCCGCGAGCAGGGCTCTGACCACTGGTTCACGGACGACCCTGCAAGCTATCTCGGTGATGCTTGTGTCTGCCCGAAATGCGGCGGACATCACCTCAAGCCCAACAAGGACATCTTGGACGTGTGGTGGGACTCCGGCGTCTCGCACACGGCCGTCTGCCGCCATCGCGACAACCTGACCTTCCCGGCCGACATGTACCTCGAGGGCTCCGACCAGCACCGCGGCTGGTTCATGTCAAGCCTCATGACGAGTGTGGGCGCCTACGGTGTCGCTCCGTATCGTTCAGTCGTCTCCCAGGGCTTCACGCTTGACGGACAAGGCCGCAAGATGTCCAAGTCTCTCGGCAACGTCATCGATCCCAACAAGGAGTGCGCGACGCGCGGTGCCGATGTCCTGCGCCTGTGGGTCGCGTCCGTCGACACCTCGGTGGACGTGCCGTGTGATGACAAGATTCTGAACCAGGTGGGCGACGCGTATCGCAAGATCCGCAACACCATTCGCTTCCTGCTCGGCGAGCTTGAGGGCCAGTTTGACCCCGCTACGGATGCCGTGGCGATCGAAGAGCTCCCTGCGTTCGACCGCGTCATGCTTGCGAAGCTCTCACAGGTTCATGACCAGGTGAGCGAGGCCTACGCTAACTACCGCTTCAACCAGATCTTCCGCACGATCTACGACTTCGTGACCGGTGACCTCTCCAACTTCTCTCTGAACGCCACCAAGGACCGCACCTACTGCGGCGGCAAGGATAGCTTCGAGCGCAAGGCCGCCCAGACCGTCTGGGCGCAGATCCTCTCCATGCTTCTGCACGACCTGCAGCCCATCCTGGTCTACACCACAGACGAGGCCATGGAGTTCGTGCCCGCCTCTCTGCGCGATAACCAGAAGCGCGCGGCGCTGTTGGACTGGTATGAGGCTCCGATGGACGCTGAGACCTACCAGCCGCTGCTTGCTGCCTACGACGCGCTGACTGAGGCCCGTGGCGCCTTCACGAAGGCCTACGAGGACGCTCAGGCCGCCGGCACCGTTACGGAGAAGACCACGCAGGCCGTCCGTGCCGAGTTGACGCTTCCTTCCGGGGCCTATGCGCTGCTGGCCGGCAACGACGCTCCCGACCTGGCAGAGGCGTTCGTCTGCTCCGAGGTGACGGTTACCGAGGGCGACGAGCTCGCCTGCGTGGTGCTGCCCGCGAACGGCGAGAAGTGCCCGCGCTGCTGGAACTGGCGCACCCCCGTCGACGACGCCTGCCTCTGCGGTCGTTGCCATGAGATCGTGCTCGCCTGCGGCAGCGCAAAGGCGGAGTAGGATTGAGCCCGCTCGTCACATCCCGTCGGGGTTCCAGAATCATCATCTTCTGGCTCTTCGCTGGCCTGGTCGTGCTTCTCGACCAGGCCACGAAGGCCGCTGTGCGTTACGTCGCTCCGTCGACCGGCTTCATGCGTGTCCTTATTCCGGGGCTGATTGACCTCGTGCACGTCGAGAACACGGGTGCCGCCTTCAGCATCGGTGAGGGTGCCGGACCGATCTTCGCGCTGCTTGCGCTTGTCGTTGCCTGCGCCGCGTTCGTGTTCGTCTGCACCCAGGAGCCACCCCTTCCACTCACCGCCTCCATCGCATGCGTGGTGGGAGGGGGCCTCGGCAACATGTTCGATCGCCTTATGCAGGGTTCGGTGACTGACTTCATCTCCACGTCGTTCATCGACTTCCCCGTGTTCAACGTCGCAGACATTGCGGTCACCTGCGGCATCTTCCTATCGTTCGTCCTTTACCTCATGTGGGAGGGACGCGCTTCGGAAGAGGCTGGCAGGTGATGGCCTCCTACGAGGACATGCGCGTCATCGAGCTCCTCGTCGGACCAGATGCTGATGGCGAGCGCCTTGATGCCTTCTTGGGGGCAACTGACGGGCTGCCTTCCCGTTCTGCCTGTGCCCGCCTTGTCGATGACGGCGCGGTCACCATCAACTCGACGCTCGCCACCAGCAAGTCGGAGCGC
>JAFUBJ010000192.1 GCA_017460265.1 Atopobiaceae bacterium
AGGGGCTACCCCCAAACCGCACGACGTCTTTTTGCTGCTTACTCCGTGGGAACGAAACTGCAGATGAGCGTCATGTCGCCTTCGAGCGTGAGGTCACCGCAGCCATAGGGCGCCACCAGGTGCGAGCCCAGCTTCACCTTGCGACTGCCAGCAGGAACCGTAATCGTTCCACCCTCCCCCTCGACCACCGAAAGGTTCAGGAACGGATGGTCCTGCGCAAGCGTGACAGGATGGTCCTTGGTCACACGCACCCTGAACACGCTGAAGTACTTGCAGGTCATGAGCTGAGTGATGCCGTCAATC
Source organism: Atopobiaceae bacterium (assembly GCA_017460265.1). Lineage (GTDB taxonomy): Bacteria > Actinomycetota > Coriobacteriia > Coriobacteriales > Atopobiaceae > UBA1367. Next base: position 304 of record JAFUBJ010000192.1, read on the forward strand.
TCGGGAGCAGTGACCTTCCCTGACGCAGGCGCCTCGGCCGCGTAGTCGATGACGTCCATGGCCTGCTGCAGGTGAAACTCGCGACGCGAGCCGTCGGGCTGCCAGCGGTTGTAGTCATACACGCGGTAGGTCACGTCCGAGGACTGCTGGGTCTCGAGGATGAGCGTGGCACCCAGGATGGCGTGGACCGTGCCCGGCTTGATGTCGAAGAAGTCGCCCTTCTCGATGGGAACGAAGTTCTCCATGTCCTGCCAGCGGTTCTCTTCGACCAGCTTGGCAAACTCCTCGCGATTCTTTGCGTGCTGGCCCACGATGATGTGGGCATGCTCGTGGCAGTCCAGGACGTACCAGCACTCATGCTTGCCAAGCGAGCCGTTTTCGTGCTCGTAGGCATAGGCGTCATCGGGGTGCACCTGGATCGAAAGGTCGTCCAGCGCGTCAAGGACCTTGATCAAAAGCGGGAAGCGGTCACCCTCGGCACCCTCAAAGAGCTCGTGATGCTGATCCCACAACTGCGAAAGGGTCATGCCATCGTAGGGGCCGCCGTCCACTGTGCAGTCACCGTGCGGATGGGCCGAGATGCCCCAGCACTCCCCCACCGGACCATCCGGCAGCTCATAACCAAAGTTCTCGAGCCTACGCCCTCCCCAGATGTTATTGTGCAGAACGGGCTTAAGTACGATAAGCTCCTTCGATGCGTCCATGTGACGTCCCTTTCCACTGCCTTCTGACACTGAATCCTAGTCTTCGATCTCGTGTGTGCTTGCGACCTGCCGCAGCCACTCTGCCGATGCCTTCAGGCGACGGCGATAGTTGTCCTGCAGGTCAACTTCGATGAACCCATAGCGGTTCTTGAAGGCGTTGTTCCAGCTCCAGCAGTCGATGACGCCCCAGTAATGGTAGCCTCGGCAGCGAGCGCCCTCATCAATGGCGCGGGCAATCCAGCGCAGGTGGTCGGCCACGAACGGCACGCGATAAGCCAGGTCGTCGATGCGCCCGTCGTCCGTGCGCTCGGCATGGTGCTCCTCGATGCCAATGCCATTCTCCGACACAAACCAGTCAAGGTCAGGATAGTCGCGCGTCATGGTCATGGCAAAGTCATAGATGCCCTTGGGGTAGATCTCCCAGCCACGGCTCTTGTTCATGACCGCGTCGGGCCACACGTACTCCTGCGAGAAGACCGGGTTGCCCCATTCGTCCTCGTCATGGTCAGGCGCCTGCACGCGCGTGGGGTGATAGTAGTTGAAGCCCAGCCAGTCCACCACGCCCTGGGCGAGGATGGCGTCGTCGCCCGCACGCACTGGCAGGTGCACGCCGTGCTCTGCCAGCGTGTCCACCACGTCGGTAGGCAAGCTTCCCTTGGTCACCAAGTCAAGCCACCAGCGGTTTCCCAGGCCATCGGTCATGCGAACGGCCTCGAGGTCTGCCGGAGAGGGATTCTCGCGCGTGTAGGGCGGTGTGAAGCAGTTGATGAGGCCGATCTTGGCATCGGTGCGCACGATGCCCGCGGCCTGCAGCTCGCGGAAGGCGCCCACAGCCAGCGAATGCGCCAAGCTGATGCCATACTGCACGCGGCGAGCCTGGGCAAAGTCATGGTTGAAGGGATACCAATTGCCGTGTTCGTAGCGCTGTTCGGGCTCCACGATGGGCTCGTTGAACGTAAACCAGTGCTCCACCTCCTGGCCAAATTCCGTAAAGGCAGCGCGTGCGTATGACGCATAGGCCTCGACCACCTCGCGGTTATCCCAGCCCCCGCGACGGAAGAGGTAGGCCGGCATGTCAAAGTGGTAGAGGTTGACGAAGACCTCAACACCCGCCTCGCGCGCGGCGGCAAGCAGCTGGTGGTAGAAGTCGGCACCCTCCTGGTTGAGGTGACCGTCGGCGTCCATGAGGCGACTCCACTGGATGGAGGTGCGGCAGGACGCAAGGCCCAGCTCGTGGAAGATCTGGAAGTCCTCCGCATAACGAGCGCCCATGTCGTTGCCACCATAGGAGCCCACGCGGTTATAGAAGGCACCAAGGTCAAGTCCAGACCACAGATCCCACAGGTTTTCGAGCTTTCCGTGTGCCTGCCACATGCCTTCGGTCTGAGGACCCGAGAGAGCAGCGCCAAAGAAGAAGTCGTCCGGAAGCTTCACGTTCGTCGTGCTCATGCATCAATCCTTTCCGTATTGGACCAGAAGGTCGGACCCTCTGGTCCCTGGTGCGCTTCTTGGACCAGAAGGTCGGACCCTCTGGTTCCTTGGCAATCGCTTGTGTCTATCAGCAATGATAGCGTGCTGGCCACGCCATGCCATGCAAATCGTCGTAGTGCACGGGCGGGCAAGGCACCGGTTTTGGATGCCTTGCCCGCCAGTTGGGAAGGAAGGGCTACTCTGCGAGCTCCTCGGCCGCCTGTTGGGCGACGACGCGCTCATGCACCTTCATGAAGGGCAGGTAGATGAGCACACCCAGGGCAACCAGGATTACCTGCAGGATGACGGCACGGAAGTCGCCACCGGTTGCCAGGAAGCCCGAGATGAAAACGGGGGTAGTCCAGGGAACCATGACCACACAGGGGTTGATGAGGCCAGCGACGGTAGCAAAGTAGGTGATGATCATGAACAGGTCCGGCACCAGCACGAAGGGGATCATGAGCGGCAGGTTGTACACGATGGGATAGCCGTAGATGACCGGCTCGTTGATGTTGAAGATGCCAGGACCAAGCGCGAGGGAGCCAACGGTCTTGCTGGTCTTGTTCTTAGAGAAGAGGAACGTGGCAATGAGCAGGCAGAGCGTGCAGCCGGAGCCACCGATGAGGCCAACGGTGTTGACGCTCTGCATGTTCAT
>JAFUBJ010000193.1 GCA_017460265.1 Atopobiaceae bacterium
GCCTTGTCGGCGATCTTGTCTGGGTAGACGTGTACATGCATGTCGACAATGGGCATGACTACCTCCGCGTTGTGTTTGCGCAGACAGTATAGGTTGTCACGGTTGCAACGGCGTAAATAGCGGCGCATCCCACAAAAAGACGGCCTCAACAAAGGGTGCTAGCTCTGCAACACCTCAAGGAAGCGCCGTCCGTACCGCTCGAGCTTCACGTTTCCCACACCGCTCACCTGCAGGAGCTCTTCTGCTGTTTGGGGACGCCTGCGCACCATGGCTCGTAGCGTCGCGTCCGAAAAGATAACGTATGGAGGAACGCCCTGCAGGTCTGCAAGCTCCTTGCGAAGCGCCCGCAGCCGCGAGAAGAGCTCCTCGTCGTCATCGTGCGCGGGGAAGTCATCCTCCTCGCGCAGGTGGCGGACACGCACGGACGAGGAGCGCCGCTCCGGCACGAGGTAGCGCTCGGCGGTCTCTCCATCACAGATCGAGCAGTTGTGGCACCCTTCTACCATCTGGGTAACGTCCTGCCCAAAGTAGCGCAGGATGCGTCGACGAAGGCACGAGGTGCTCATGGCGTAGCCTATCATCTCCCCAAGCAGGCGTTCCTTGCTTGCGATCACGCGCTCTCGATCTTCGGGAGCTAGGCCCTCCGCCTCAACGTTGTCAATGAAGAAGTGGCAGGTACGAATGTCTCCCCTGCTCCACAGCAGATAGCATTCCGCCGGATCCCCATCACGACCGGCACGACCCGCCTCCTGGTAATACTCCTCGAGCGAAAGGGGCAGGCCGCAGTTGACAACAAAGCGCACGTTTGACTTGTCGATTCCCATGCCAAATGCCGTCGTGGCAACAAGCACAAGCACGTCATCATTCACAAACTGGCGCTGGACCTCGGTGCGTTCGCGGTCTCCCATGCCAGCATGATAGGCCGCGGCGGGAATGCCGTTATCGCTGAGCATCTCTGCGATGCGCTCGACCTTCTTTCGCGTGGTTGCGTAGACGATTCCCGCATCCCCCGGATGCGAACGGATGTAGCGCACGAGCCACTGCTCGCGACGCTTGGGCGTCAGCTCGAGGCAGGCAAACCTCAGGTTTGGCCTGTCAAACCCACTGATCTGCACGATAGGGCCGCGCAAGCCAAGCAGCTGCACGATGTCGGTGCGAACGCGGGCCGTGGCCGTAGCGGTCAACGCCATGACGGGAGGACGCGTTGGCAGCGTGTTGACAAAGCTCGCAATTTGCTGGTAGGAAGGCCTAAAGTCCTGCCCCCACTGGCTCACGCAATGCGCCTCGTCTACGGCAACGAGCGGAACGTTGGCTTGGGCGGCAAAGGCGCGAAACGCTGGGTCGCTCAGACGCTCCGGCGCAACATACATGACGTCGTACCAGCCGGCAAGGGCACGCCTCAGCACCTCCGGGCGCACGCGTGGCTTGAGCGTGGAATTGTAAAACGATCCACGGAGCCCGGCTTCCTTGAGGGCACGCACCTGATCAGCCATGAGCGAGACGAGCGGTGACACCACGATCGTGAGCCCCTCAAAAAGAGCCGCCGGAACTTGGTAGCAGATGGACTTGCCCGACCCAGTCGGCATGACAGCAAGGGAGTCCCTTCCCGCTAGGGCGGCCTCGATCATGCGCTCCTGCCCCTGGCGAAACTCCTGGTAGCCAAAGTGCTCTGAGAGGATGGCGCGTGCGTCGTCAATCGTTGGTCGTCTGACTGTAGGCACTTCCGCGCTCACCCCTTCCCATTCCTGCGCTACCATGGAGCAACCCATTCTACTCCTTAGGAAGTGACCATGCCCGACCTGCACGTCGTCAAAAAAGAGGTGACCCGCGCCCTTGCGCACGAAGCCCTGGCCGGGCTTGGTTGCACCGACTTTGGCATCGTCGTGCTGCAGGGAGCAACGTCATGGGATGACGCGCGCGAGGGCCTGGCCTTCAACGTGACGCACGATGAGCGGGACGCGCCCTTTGCGGTGGACGACGACGGCAACGAGCTGACCAACGTGAAGGTCAGCTTCTCTGACGAGAATGACTATCTTGCCTTTGCATGGGCCGTCACGGCACCCAACTCTCCCCTCCTTGGCCTGGGAATCGACCTCGCTTCGGCAGATGACTTTGGGCAGTCCCATCCCGCGGCGGAGAGGTTCATCAAGTTGATCTTTTCCGATGACGAACATCGGATTGCAGAGGAGCTGCCCACGGGAGACCGGGCGCTTTCGTATGCCACGCTCTTTGGGGCAAAGGAGGCGTCTTTCAAGTCGACATCGCAGCCTCTTCGCACGTGGTACCAGACGCATGACCAAGAGCTTTCGTTTGAGGTGAGGCACTTCTCCATGACGATGGATGGGACGGAACGAGGAGAGCAGCGTGACGGGGCGGCACAGCGTGCCATGGACCACATGGGAATAGGGCACATTGACGTGCACTACACGCGGGTCGAGAACATGGCACTCGTTATTGCCACGGCGCTTGCCCCACAACACGACGCGGAGGTCACGCATGGCATCTCGTGAGAACCCCCTGATGAGGCTGCTTCCTGCAGCGCTTGGACTTGTCTGCGCCACGCTGTTGACCATCACCTTGGTAACCTGCAGCGGCGTCGCAGACCGAGCCCTCAGCGATTGGGTCCCCTCCAACGAATATGGAGAGCGGGCCTTTGAGGTGTACACGCTTGTGAGCGAAGACTCCGACACCGCCCCCAAGCTGCGCGTCGCACCGCCAGAGTGGGTTATTGGCGTTGCGACCGAAGATGCTCCCGAAGGGGACCTGAGTCGCTCGCACACCCATCTGACGTACACCTTTGCGACGGGAAACGTCGTGCTGACCTATGCCACCGACAACGTCGACGACTTCTTGGCATGGCAGCTGAGCGAGGATACTATCATCACGAGCCACCTCTTTGGGGGACGCTACACCAACATCGTGGTCGGCCAAGCTACACATGCAGAGATGGGTGGGCACGACGTATCGTGGGGCACCTATTCCTTTGATGACGAATACGGCCGCCGCAACACGTGCTTCGCCTCTGCCGCCGAAGTTGGAGATGGGCAGGTTCTGACCATTGTCGCAACCGAGAACGCAAAGGACGGCGAGCAACCCTTCCTTGACGAAGCTTCCCTGACCGATCTGTGGGAAGGCATTGCCTGGCAATGATATCTAGGCGCTCCTCCTAAAACCGCGATAGGAAGCTCATGGGAAAGAACAGCAGCAGACACTTCTTGGCCGTGGCAGTTGCCTGCGCCATCTGGGGCGGGTCGGTCATCGGCACCAAGCTCAGCTACGATTCGCTGGCACCCATGTCCTTGGGACTCATGCGCTTCTCGTTCTCTGCCATCCTGTTCTTTGCCCTGCTTGCAATCAAACGCGAGCTCACTCCTCCCCAAGGCAGAGACCTTGCGCTCATTGCCGCATCGGGTCTTCTGGGGACCACCCTCTACTTTGCAGCGGAAAACTATGGGGCGAGCCTGGCTTCGGGCGCAACGTCGTCACTGGTCATCGGGTCGTTTCCCGCCATGACGCTGGTGCTTGAGAGCGTCGTGGATCACACCATGCCAAAACCACGCGTTGCAAGCGGTGTCTTGCTTGCCTTTGTGGGCGTATGCGTGCTCGCGCTTGCAGAAAACGGCGCAACGGGTGCGGACGAGCTGCTGGGCATGGCCATCCTCATGGCAGGCGGCATCTGCTGGGCCATCTACAACCTCATGATGCGCTCGCTGGCGGGAAGGCGTTCGCCGCTGGTCATCACTGCCTGGCAGACCCTCTTCGGCGCGCTGGGATTTGTTCCGCTTGCCGCAATCGAGGGGGCTCCCATACGCGGTTTGAGCGGCGTTGCGGCAGCATCGCTGGCCTACCTTGTGGTCTGCTGCACCGTCGCGGGCTTTTCTCTCTACAACTATGGATTTGAGGAACTATCGCCCTCCGTGGTGTCTTCCCTCGTCAACCTCACGCCTTTGGTCGGCCTCGCGCTTTCTGCTCTTATCCTGGGAGAGCAGATCAGCGTAGCTCAGTTTGTGGGAGGCGCCATCGTTATTGCAGGGATTGCCCTCAGCTCCCTGCCGTCTGGTGAACAGGAGGCTACTCCGCGTAGCTTGTGATGCCCGTTTCATCCAAGTCAAAGATCTCGTTGAACAGAAGCGTATGCGGCTCGTCATACGGCAGGTCAAAATGAAGGTGGCCGTAGAACCAACGCTTGTAGGAGACGACCCCTTCCACATGCTCCTCGAGCCACGCCGTGTATTCGTCGTCAGGACCCCAGAAGCCTTTGAACCGCTTGCGATAGCGCTCGTAGCATCCCGTTGGCGGGCAGTGCGTAAGGACGTAGTCGACCTGTCCCACCCGTGCCGCTGCATCCGCGATGCGCGTACGCTCCTCTTCTGAGGGAACCTCCTGCTCCCACCAGCTCACATGCGGCGTACGCCACTGCGCGTCAATGGAGTGCGCACCACCCACCACAAAGAAGCTGTGCCCGCCAATCTGGAACGTCTCGCCCCTCATGAGGTGCAGGACATGCGGCCGCACCGCATGGACGTGACCGCCATGCCACTCGTGCACCTCCATGGCGTCAAGCATGTCAAAGTTCTCGTGGTTGCCATCAACAAAGAGCGTGGTCCAGGGCTGCGTCTCAAACCAATCAAGCCGCCTCGTCTCTTTGGGCGAAGGAGGGTCTGCCCACACAAATCCAAAGTCACCAAGAATGATGAGGTAGTCGTCACGGGAAAGCCCCTTTGCCATGTGGGCAAAGTCGTCCACCTTGGCTATGTCAATCTCGCCATGCGTGTCGCCCGTAAGAAAGACGGCCATCGTACACCTCCTCATTTCCCAATGGACGCAACCTTACCCCACCAGCGCTTGGTGCGCAACGCACCTCGGGTCACCCCACTCTCATGCGGACGCCTGGTACCACGCAATGAGATAGTCAACAACCAGCCCATACGACCGTACGCCAGAGCTTTCCCCAAAGCTCTTGAGGTAGGTGTCGTTGACGGCCGTTCCCACCTCCTGGAAGGGCCCCCTGAAGGAATCGTAGCGCTCACGCGTGGCGGCTCGGTCAGAAAACAGCAGGTAGACACCTTGACCTAATTCTCCTTCCGCAGCCTCGTTCACCAGGGCAACCGCACGGTCGGGATCGGCTCCATATAACGCGCTGAAGCAGTAGGAGAAGGCGTTGAAGTAGCCGGAGTATGCCAGGCGCTCATCTTGGCTGGCTTCGCAGGCAAGGAACGCGGCAAAGTTTGCCTCCCCCTCGTCCGCTATCCCCAGACGGTGCGCTGCCTCATGGCACATGATGAAGGGAAGGTCGGCGTCTGGGCAGTTGAGGGGCACACCGCTTTCGCCTGTCGGCGCCCAGAAGATGCCCGTGTGCCCACTGTAAAGGAGCGGCTCACCCCAGAGAAGGAGCGCCTTCACCGGAAGCTGCGGCCCGCGGAAGACCTCGTAGGACCCCGCAACACTCCCATAGGCTGACCCCGCTATTCGGGCAAGCTCAAAGAAGTCCTGATGTGCCAAGCCTCCGTCACTCTCCCGGGAAACCTCAGGTGCCATTTGCGCCGCACGGTCAAGGTAGTACTGCGTCGCGTCAGCCAGCTCGTCTGTTGAATAGGCGCGCACCTCAAGACCGAGGTCATGTGCAAGCGGAGGGGCATAGTGGTTGAACGCCCAAAACACAAAGAGCACGGCCATGGTTGAGCCTGCAAGGCAGACCCACGAAAGCCAGCTTAGGATGGCATCACGCTTCTTTCTGTTGCGCACAAGGAAGACGATCGAGGCAACGATGCCCAACGCCAGCGCAATGTCCCAGATGGCGACGGGTACGACACTCGCCACCGTCGCCTGGAGCGTGACGAGCCCCTTACTCGCCACCCGCCATCCGGGAAAGAGCGCTGCCCCAAACCGTGCAAAGGCAACCCTCATGACAAGGCAGCACACCAAGAGCAGCCCTGCGGCAACAAACCGTCTGCGCATAGTCAGCGAGCCGCGCACGCCTTCTCAAGAGCGTCCACCACGATGCTCAACGCCTTGATGCGCGCATAGTGCTTGTCGTTTGACTCGAGCACATGCCAGGGGGCAAAGGTGGTGTTGGTCTTGCGCAGCATCTCGTTGATCGCGCCTTCGTAGAGGTCCCACTTCTCGCGGTTGCGCCAGTCCTCGTCGGTAATCTTCCAACGCTTCTCGGGGGTGTTCTGCCGGTCGGTGAA
>JAFUBJ010000194.1 GCA_017460265.1 Atopobiaceae bacterium
AAAACGCAGTCAAGCACGGGGTGACTAAGAAGCCCTAGGGTGGCACCATTACGCTGCGGACGCGTGAGTATGACGACCACTTTGAGGTAACGGTCGAAGATGATGGCGTTGGGTTTGACACGTCTGCTCCAGAAGACACTTCTCGTCCGCATGTGGGCATGCAGAACGTGCGGGAACGTCTCAAAAACATGTGCGGTGGAACCCTTGAAGTGACGAGCGAGCCTGGCGTGGGCACGGTTGTGACCATCAAAGTTCCGCGGGGGGGGTATAGCCAATGAGAGCAATCGCCGTCGATGACAAGAAGATGCCTCTCGAGGCCCTGGTTGAAGCCATCCAAGAGGCTGAGCCTGGCATCGAGCTCACGTCATTCAGAAACCCGCTCGACGTGCTTGCCTGGGATGGCGTGGGCGACGTTGACGTCGCCTTTGTCGACATCGACATGCCCGTCATGAGCGGCATCCAGCTCGCCCAGGAGCTCATGATGAGAAACGCAAAGGTGAACGTCATCTTTGCGACGGGATACCATGAGTTTGCCGGTGACGCCATGATGATGCACGCGAGTGGCTACCTGATGAAGCCCATCACGGCAGAGAAGGTGCGCCACGAGCTGGATGACCTGCGCCATCCTGTCGAGGCGAATCCGACCAAGCGCCTGTTTGTAAAGTGCTTTGGGAACTTCGAGGCCTTTGTCGACGGCAAGCCGCTCGATTTTAGCAGGAGCAGGACTCGTGAGCTCTTTGCCTACCTGATCGATCGAAGGGGTTCCATCGTCTCTAACAGCGAGATCGAGGCGGTCCTGTGGGAGGATGAGGCGACCGAGAGCGGGGTCCACTCATATCTGAGGACGCTTACCTCCGACCTGAGGCGCAGTCTTGAGTCGCTGGGGCTGGATAACGTGCTCATCAAGCGTCGTGGTGCTCTTGGGGTCGACCCCACCTCGTTTGACTGCGACTTCTATCAGTTCTTGGAAGGTGTTCCCAGCGCGGTGAACGCCTACCATGGTGAGTACATGAGCCAGTACTCGTGGGCAGAGATGACGCTCGCCCAGCTCGAGATGAGGCGCTGACACGCTCTTCGACCCGTTTTGGGAGCACGATCAGTAGTGGTCCCAAGGCTTCATGAGGTCGGCGTTGAGCTTGCGCATCTGCGCGGGGAGCCCGGGAGCCTCGAGTCCTGACAGGTCCGGGATGATGATCTCGACGCACGAGAAGACACCGTCTGCGTATTCGTAGCGATAGGCCATGCAGTTGCAGAAATAGCGTGGTCGCTCACGTGCCGTCTCTTGGTTAGCCACGAAGAAGATGCGCATGGCGCCGCCCGAGCTGACGGCAAGGACGGACTGGTGGTCGTCCTTCTCCATGATGGCGGTCAGGGCACGAACCATGCGCGTCTCGACCATGGTCTCGTTCTCGCCGCCGTAGGGCAGGTAGAAGTCACCGCGGGGAAAGCCCGGCTCAAGGAAGTTGTCCTTGCCTTCAAAGGTGCCAAACCCAAACTCGCGCAGGTCCTTGAGCCGCGTATAGGGGAGAACGCGGCCAAACGCCTCGGCCGTGGCAATCTCGATGGTGTCGCTGCAGCGCTCGGAAGTCGAGCAATAGGCATGGTCAAACGTGATGCCGCGCGCGGCAATCTCCCGTCCGGCAATCCGTGCCTGCTCGATGCCGCGTTCGGTGAGCTGCGAGTCGCACCACCCTTGGGTCTTTCCCTGTCGGTTGAAGAGCGTCTCGGCATGGCGGAGCAGATAGAGCGTCTTGGTCATGGGTGCTTCCTTAAGGGGTCTTTCGTGGCTTGCGGCTAGCGATGCTGAGGCTCGATGAGCTCCGAGAGCACCTCGGCAAAGACGCCGTCTTCGCACGTGGAGGTTGCCTGGTAGTCTGCCACGGCGCGCACGTCGTCGGTGGCGTTGGCAACCACGACGCCGCAGCCGACCGCACGAATCATCTCGAGGTCGTTGAGGGCATCTCCACAACCGATGACGTCCTCCATGCCAATGCCCAGGTGGTCGGCAAGCCAGCTGATGCCCGTGCCCTTGTCGACGCCCTGCAGGTTGAACTCCAGATAGCGGCGAGAAGAGATGGTTGTCTGCGTACCCTCGCTCACCTCGGGCGGAACCTTGCTGCGCAGGTCCTCAAGGAAGTCGAGTCCCTCGTG
>JAFUBJ010000195.1 GCA_017460265.1 Atopobiaceae bacterium
GCACGAAAGGGTGGGACCCTTATGTGTGGTACCACACATAAGGGTCCCACCCTTTCGTGCTGTGCGCTTTTGTTGCGCTGCTATTGTCATAATGCTTCTCGCACTGAGAACCGCCAAGATGGCGGATTGGGACCAGGTCTTTTCTCGCCATTATTCTCTTAAGACTAAACGATATTAAGTCTTTTTAAATTTAAGACTTAATTTGTGTTATGCTTAATTTGCGGACGGAGGGAGGGGCAATGGAACCGCCAACAGTCCGTGAGGTCATCCGTCGGCTTGTGCTGGAAGGTTTTATCTGCACGAGGGTGGTTGGCGATCATCGGCGCTTTGCGAAGGGAAACCTCAGGGTAACTGTAGCGGGAAAGCCGAGCGAGCACATGAAGCCCAAGACATGGAAAAGCGTTCAGAAGCAAGCTGGCTGGATGTAGAACCCAGGGACGGGAAGAGGTTCCCGTCCCACCTCTGGGTAAGGGGGAGCAAGATGGTCTACGCATACGAGGCGGACTTCGAGAGAAGCGAAGAGGACGATTGCTGGTACGTCAGCTTTGCTGGATTTGACGAGGCAATTACGTCGGGAGACACCGTCGAGGAGGCAGCCTCGTCCGCAGCCGACCTGCTCACGCTGCTTCTCGCTGAGTACCTGGACGAGGGAAAAGCGTTGCCTGAGCCAACCTTCCACGAACCGCCCCTGTCGGTAGTGTGCGTCCGCATCGCCGACGAGGACATCCGGGCCACGGAGCTTGTCACCGTGAAGGAAGCCGCCGAGTTGCTGGGCGTGTCACCTTCCCGTGTCAGCCAACTTCTCAGCGACGGGAGGCTGGGCTCCGTGGAGTATCACGGCAGACGCATGGTAACCCTCGAGAGCGTCAACGAACGCATTGCCAGCAAGCCGGCACCGCATCGCCCCAGGAAGACTGTAGGGGCATTTGCGTGACTCACAAGGGTGGGACCCCTTTCGTATCGCCTGACTCAAAGGGGTCCCACCCTTGTGAGTCAACCGTTCGCAAAACGCGTGCGCTTTTGTTGCGCTGCTATTGTCATAATGCCTCTCGCATTGAGAAAAACATCAACATCTCAACGAGAGAGGAGCAGTGCGATGGCATACGCAAGCAAGCCGCAATCGGTCCGCCAGCACATTGCCGCGCTGCTGCTCTCCAACCGTCGACACCGCCTGCTGCTGTGCGTCTTTGCCATGGTCGCCGTGCTCACGAGTCTTGTCGTCGCAAACGCCCTCAGCCAAAGCGGCATTGCCATGACGCACGAGGAGACCGTTCTGGACTGCCCCGTCCCTGGCGGCGAGCACACGCACACGTCCGACTGCTACGACGAAGAAGACAACCTAACCTGCAGGCGAGAAGAGCACGTACATGGCCCCGGTTGCTACACCACCATCACGGTGGAGGACGAAGAGCCCGAGGCAGAGGTCGTGGAGACTGTCTCAGAACCTGAGCCGACGCCAGAGCCCGGGGCCGCGGCACCGGCAGAGTCCCAGTCCGTCGAGCTTGAACCCCAAGCCACGGAAGATCTCCGTCCTGCGCAGACCCTCACTGACGAGCTCCTCTACGAAGACGACACCCTCTTCATGCGCGTGCAGGTCGACGCCCCAGAAGGCGCCCTTCCTGCAGGCACAACCCTGCGCATCGACTACGTCGATCCCGCAACAGTCCAGGACAAGGTCGCCGCAGAGCTCGCCCACAAGACCGACGAGAAGCTCGCCGACCTCCAGTGCGTGCGGCTGACGTTCCTCGACCCAAACGGCGCCGAGGTCACGCCTGCGCAGCAGCTGACCCTGCGCGTCACCTCCGAGCTTGCCCGCGACCATGGCACGCCGCACATGCTCCTCATCAACAAGGACGATAACGCCAAGCCCGTCGACATCCTGGACAAGCCCGCGCTCGAGGCCCGCAACCTGACGCCCGCGCAAGACGAGCTCATCGCCGACGCAGACCCCCAGGACCTCACGCTCCTGGCGCTGGCAACCACCACACCTGCGCAAACGCCGGCCACCACGCCCGAAGAGCCCGCGGCCGAGACCGAGGCCGCTCCGGATCCCCAAACGACCCCAAAGCCAGAGTCCACTGCACCGACCACGCCCACCGTCGTTACCAACCTGCAGACACTCACCTACCAGGATGCCAGCCTCAAGGTCGCAGCTGACATCTACAGCGGCCAGCTCCCCGAGGACGCCCGCCTGCAGGTTACGCAGATCACCCCCACGACCAGCGGCTACAACTACGACGCCTACATGCAGGCCCTCCAGGCCACGAGCAACGCGCCCGTCTCGCCCGAAAACACCCTGCTCTACGACGTGGCCATCATGTCCGCCGGCGTGGAGTGGGAGCCAACGGACGGCGGCCACGTGGACCTGAGCATCCAGTTCAAGCGCGACCAGCTGACCGATCAACTCGGCGTAGAGAACGCAGAAACGGTGGCCATCACCCATCTGCCCGTTGACTCTCAGGTCATGGAGCACTACAACAGCACGCGCGAGGCCACAGACATCAGCGCCGAAGACATCCAGCCCGAAGCCGTCGATGCCGTCATCACCTCCGATGCCGCGGAGCTCTCCTTTGAGCTGACCAGCCTCTCCACCATCGCGATCACCAACGCCTCGAGCACGGTCAACGTGAACGTCTCGCTCAGCGGCGCCTACGACGCAAACAGCATGCTGCTCAAGAACAAGAACGTGTACGCCTACCTCGTGCCCTCAAACGGCGGCAGCTGGATCTACGGCGCCAAGCTCGACGTTGCAGCCGACGGCAGCGCAAGCTGCACCATCACGGGCGTGACCGACAGCGGCGTGCAGGACTACAACACCGATTTCGACCTCGTGCTCGCCTACAAGACCAACGACGGGATCATGGGCGTCGGCCGCCAGGCCAGCAGCGAGCTGAACGTGGATGTCGTCCGCAAGGTCGCCGAAGGCAGCACGCTCTGCGGCTTCATCTACCACGAGCCCACCAGCTATCAGCAGGACGGCGACACCTATACCCTCAACGCGACGCTCGCCCTGCCCGAGATATCCAACGCCAACTTCAAGCTCCGCACCCTGATGGACACCTCCATCAACTATGGCATCACGGCAAACGAGATCGACTACCGCGTCGCCTCTTACTCAAACTACGCGACAAAGACCCTCAACATCACCAACGCTAACGCAAACGGCGGAACGGTATACAGCCACCGCGCGGACAACATTTCCGTAGTGCCCAACATCATCGCAAACATCAACTACGACGGCCTGAAGCTGACGTCTGCGGACAAGCAGTCCAACTACTACGTGACCGAGAAGGACCAGGGCAAGGTCAACTCCACCAACGTGACCGACACCATCATCCGCAACGATCACGAGATCGGCGACCGCGTGGAGATCATGCTCTCCAACACCCTCAAGCAGGCTGAGGAGCTGGCCGGCATGAACATGGCCACGCTGCCAAGCACGACCTCCGTAGACACCACTGCCTATGCCGACGGTGCCACCATCATCCTTGATGCGACGGCCATCAGTGGCGAGCAAAACGGCTTCACCATCTACAAGCGTCCCGGTCAGACCATCGTCTTCAACATCGGTGGCGTCAACGCAGCGCCGCCGCAGAACACCAAAGTCGTCCTGGTCGACGACGACGGCAACCAGACGGGCACCTACGTGGCCGGCGACGCCATGCGCGACGCTCCGTACACGGACGGCGACGTCTGGAACAAGCTCATCTGGAACTTCCCCGATGCGCCGAGCGTGACGGCAACCAACCAGATTGGCGGCATCTTCCTGGTGCCCAAGGGCGACTTTACGGCAGCGAACAAGGGCGGCGGCTGGATCGTGGCGCGCGGCAAGGTGAGCGTCACCAACGAGTGGTACGGCTTCCCGGGCGACGACGAGCCCTTCAAGCAGCGCGTCATTCGCAAGACCTTCGTGGGCGTGCCTGCCGCCGACATCGACGAAAACTACGCCGTCAAGCTGTGGACCCACACCAACGAAAGCACCTCCGGCACGACGCACGAGGAGCTCATCACCTCGCTGGTGCTCAAGCCAGAGACGGACACCTCGCTCATCAAGGACCCCAGCGGCGCAAGGGACCA
>JAFUBJ010000196.1 GCA_017460265.1 Atopobiaceae bacterium
AGAGTGCCGCGCGTCCAGCGCCGCAGGCGGCTCCGCAGCGTGCGCAGCAACAGCCTGCGCCTGCCCCCACCCCCGTGCCTGCACCGGCACCGGCACAGCAGCCTGCGCCGCAACCCGCACAACAGACGCCTCCGGCTCCGCAGTCGCAAACAGCAGCCGTCACCGACCCAGGCGACCTGCAGCGCCGTTGGCGTCAAGTCTGCGACGAGCTGCTTGCCAGCATGCCGTCACGCGGCACGCTGCTCATGAACTCGTCCATCGTCTCTGACGACGGCGAGACCTTGACGGTGTCGCTGCCCAAGGGGTCGAACTTTGCCTGCAAGATGCTCGAGCGCCAAGACGTGCGCGAGGCCATCGCTCCGGTGATCATGCGTGCGTTTGGACGCAGGCGCATCTCGTACGTCGAGTCGAGCCTGAAGGGCGCGGACATCGCCCGCAGCGAGCGGGCACCTCAGCCTGCTCCGGCTCCGATGCCAGTACCTGCGTCGACGCCAGCACCGGCACCTGCTCCGGCCTCCGCGCCGGCGCCACAGCCCGCTCCGACGCCGCGTCCGTCTCCTGCTCCAGCACCCGTTCCGACGCAGGCCCCTGCGCGACAGGCGCAGGCTCCTGCTCCTGTACAAAGGCCCGCGGCTCCCGCCACGAGCTACCCCATGCCGTGGGACGACACGCCTCCTTACGAGGAGGTCCCCTACGACGACGCGGCGGCAGCTCCCTACGAGGAGGACGAGTACTTCTCGCCGTCCCCCTTGCCTGAGGTCCCGGCTGCGCCCCAGCCCGCGCCTCAGCCGCAACCGGCGCCGACACCTCGGCCCGCGCCCGCTCCGGCTCCCGTGCCGCAGCCAGCACCAGCCCCAGCGCCTTCACCCGCTCCTGAGCCGAAGCCGGAGCCCGAACCGGAGCCGCAACCGCAGCAGGTCACCACACCCGCGCCGACCGACGACGAGGCGGCGGCCATCATGTCGATGCTGACCGACGTATTTGGCGAGGGCGTCACCATGAGCACCGTCGTAAAGCCACCCGCGGGAACCGATCCCGACGAATAGCCCCAACACGAAGGAGAAACCCCAATGGCAATGAACATGCAGCAGGTCATGAAGCAGGCGCGCAAGATGCAGGAGCAGATGCTCGAGGCTCAGGAGCGCATGAAGGACATCGAGGTCTCGTCCTCCGCTGGCGGCGGTACGGTCAAGGTGACCGCCACCGCAGACGGAAAGATCACCGCCATCACCATCGACCCCGACGCGCTCGATCCCGAAGACGTCGAGTTCCTTCAGGACATGGTCGTCGCGGCCGTCAATGAGGCCCTCTCGTCCGCCCAGGAGGTGGCCAACAAGCAGCTTGGCGCCATCACGGGTGGCATGGGCATGCCGGGGATGTTCTAGGAATGGATGCCCACAACGACGGACGCGCCCTCCAGCGCCTGCTTGACGAGCTGGGGCGCCTGCCGGGCATCGGTCCCAAGTCTGCGCAGCGGATTGCCTACTACCTGCTCGAGGCGGATGCCGAGGAGGCAAGGCGTCTCTCGAATGCCATCTTGGAGGTCAAGCAGCAGGTTCACTTCTGCCCCATCTGCTTTAGCTATGCCACGCGAGACACCTGCGACGTGTGCGCAGACGCCTCGCGCGATCGGTCGAGCGTCTGCGTGGTCTCCGAGCCGCGCGACGTGTCGGCCATAGAGCGCACGGGGTCTTACCACGGCCTCTATCACGTGCTGGGCGGGGTCATCAGCCCCATGGACAAGATCGGTCCCGACCAGCTCCACGTGCGCGAGCTCATGCAGCGCCTTGCCTCGGGTGAGGTGCAGGAGGTCATCTTGGCCACGAACCCCGACGTGGAGGGCGAGACGACGGCAACTTACCTCGCGCGGACCATCAGGCCGCTCGGCGTGACGGTGACGCGCCTTGCAAGCGGGCTTCCCGTGGGCGGTGACCTCGAATATGCGGACGAGGTGACGCTCGGGCGCGCCATCGAGGCCCGACGCGAGCTGTAGGCGCATCGGCCAACACCGATCTTGGACACCCGGGACGGAGGGACAGCG
>JAFUBJ010000197.1 GCA_017460265.1 Atopobiaceae bacterium
GATGACCTTGCGTTCGCGGTCGGCCAGGCCATCGAGCACCTGCTCGAGCTGCTCACGCAGCATCGAGTCGCTGGCAGCCTCGGGAGGAGCCACGGCGCTGGAGTCCTCGATGAAGTCGCCGAGCTGGGAATCCTCCTCCTCGCCAATGGGGGTCTCGAGGCTGACGGGCTCCTGGCTGATCTTCTGAATCTCGCGGACTCGGTCGGCGCTCATGCCCATCTCCTCGCCGATCTCCTCCGGGGTCGGGTCGCGGCCGAGGTCCTGCAGCAGCTGGCGCTGGACGCGCACGAGCTTGTTTATGGTCTCGACCATGTGCACCGGGATGCGGATGGTGCGGGCCTGGTCGGCGATGGCGCGGGTGATGGCCTGGCGGATCCACCACGTGGCGTAGGTGGAGAACTTGAAGCCCTTGGTGTAGTCGAACTTCTCGACCGCGCGGATGAGGCCGAGGTTGCCCTCCTGGATGAGGTCGAGGAAGAGCATGCCGCGGCCAACGTAGCGCTTGGCAATGGACACCGTGAGGCGCAGGTTGGCTGAGATGAGGGCCTGCTTGGCCTCCAGGCCCACCTGCTCGATGCGCATGAGGCGCCTCTGCTCGGCACGGCTGAGGTCGATCTCCCCCGCCTCGAAGGCCTCGAGCTTGTCGGCGGCCTCGGTGCCGGCCTGGATCTTCATGGCCAGGTTGACCTCCTCGGAGGCGGTGAGCAGGTCCACCTTGCCTATCTCCTTGAGGTACATGCGGACCGGATCGCCGGTGAGCATGACGGTCGAGCTGTCGGTGCGGCGCGCGCGGGCGCGGCTCGAGCGCTTGCGGGTCTTGGTCTTGGGCGTGGAGCGCAGGACCTCATTGGCGGCACGCACCTCGATCCTCGCCTCGGACTCCTCCTCGTCGTCCTCGTCCTCGTCGTCGAGGTCGTCATCGAGGTCATCGTCATCGACGGTGTCGAACTCCTCGTCCTCGTCGTCAAGGGAGGCTCCGGAGACCACGGGGGCCACGACCTCGTCGGCGCTCTGAATCTCGACGCCCTTGCCACGGATCACATCGTAGAGGTCAGAGAGCTCATCAGGCTCCACGTCGATTTCGGCAGTGGCGAGCTGAATATCATCCTCTGTGATGGCATTGCCCGCCTTGGCAGCACTCTTAACAAGCTCGTCAACAACCTTCTGCAGTTCGTCAGAGAGCTTGACCTCGCCTTTGGTCTTCTTGTTAGCCACAAGTATCCTTTCGATGATTCGCAAATCCTAAGGAGTTTACCCGCAATTTGAAATTTAATTCACGGAAGACAGTTTTTGCGTAAGCTCGTTACAGCGTTTCTGCAAATCGGTCGCCTGCCTGAAGAGCTCTTGCGCATCCGTCCCAGGGACCCCGCCCGACATGGCAGCAAGCTGCGCCTTGATCTGCCTGACCTTTCTTCGCGTAGAGTGCAGCTCGACCGTATCGACCAAAAAGGCAACCTTGTCGGCCGTGGACATGTGCTCAACCTGAGCCATCCTCCCCCCAGAGAGGATGCGCGGAGCGTCAGGGACGACCTCGGTCGCAGCCGCAACCACCTGGGCGGGAGAGGACCCGGCAGGAGTCGCGAGCATTGCCCATGCCATCACCTCGTGCCTCGAGTCGGCCCACGTGAACCCCGCGATGCGGTCTCCGTACGGCCTGACGGCATCTGGATTGGAGGCCAAAACGGCCAGGAGCTCACGCTCCACGACCAGAAGGGCCCTGTCATCCTGCGAGAGAACCTCATATCCATAGGAGGGCGTCGCTGTATAGGCATGTCCCGAGCCCTCATTCCCGGCTGGGGCCTGCCGTGACGCAGGGGTCAGGCGCTCATCTGCAACGGGCTCCTTTGCCTGGTAGACGGCTCGCCTTGTTGCCTCGACGTCAGTCCCAAGGCGACTCGCAAGCTGCGTGACATAGCTATCGAGCAAGACAGAACCCTTAAGCGGCACAAGCACGGAGGCGAGGTCGTTCAGGGCGGCGACACGCTGGCCGGGCACGGAAAGATCGTAGTTGCCGAGCTTCTTGTCGAACACAAACGACATGAGCGGCTCCGCCTCACGCAAGATGGGCTGGAGCGCCTCAGGGCCATGGTCGGCCAGAAACTCCGCAGGATCCTGGTTGTCCGGAAGCACCACGCAGCGCATCTCGGCCTTCGTCTTGTCCAGGTGGCGTATGGATAGCTCGGCAGCCTTCTGTCCCGCAGCGTCGCCGTCAAACATGCAGATAATGACTTTGGCACCAAAACGCTCAAGCAGCTTGACATGGTCAAGCGAAAGCGCGGTGCCCAACGCCGCGACGGCGTTGGTGTAGCCGACCTCATGAAGAGCGATGACGTCGGTATAGCCCTCAACGACCATGGCAACGCCACGCGCCGTGATGGTCTCCTTTGCGCGGTCGAAGGCAAAGAGGTGCTTGGACTTGTGGAACACGTTCGTCTCGCGCGTATTGAGGTACTTGGGCTTGCCGTCGCCCATCACGCGCCCTCCAAAGCCGATGGACCTGCCCTGCTCGTCGTGGATGGGAAACATCACGCGATCAAAGAAGCGGTCGGACAGACGACCAGAACGGTCAAGCGCGAGGTCGGCCGCCATCATCTCCTGCGGGGAGAAGCCCTTGCCTCGCAGGTCGGCGACGAGCGTGCCACGTCCGGGGGCATACCCAAGCCCCCACCTCCTGCAGACGTCAGAGCCAAAGCCGCGTCCGGCCAGATAGCGGCGGGCGGCGTCGTTTCCCTGCCCCCTGCCACGCAAAAGCATGGTCGAATAGAAGGACTCTGCCTCGGTAAGCGCCTCGATGAGTCGGTTGCGCCTGGGACCCCGGCTGGCAGCACCCTGCTCCTCGGAAAGCTCGATGCCCGCACGATCAGCCAGATAGCGGACGGCATCCATGAAGTCGAGGTTCTCGCGAGCCATCACGTAGTCAAAGACGTCGCCGCCCTTGTGGCAACCAAAGCAGTTCCACAGGCCCGTAGAGGGGTTGATGTGAAACGACGGGCTCTTCTCGTGATGGAAGGGACAGCACCCCCAGAAGTCGTGCCCCCGCTGACGCAGAACGACCGTCTCGGAGACAAGCGCCTGAAAGTCGGTGGCCTGACGAACCCGCTCTTTGTCCTCGTCAGTTATCAAAGGCCACCTCCCAGCGAATGCGCCCCATCACCTAGATGGGTTCGTACCCAGTCTATGTTGCCCAGAACCACCCGCTCCAGCTCTTCGAGCGAAGAGAAAGGGCGAGAGGCGCGAAGCCACCGCACGAACGTGACACAGACGTCGGCGTCGTAGGCATTGCCGGAGAAGCCGATGAGGTTTGCCTCGCAGAATAGCTCGTCAGGAGAAGAGAAGGTTGGTGGTGCACCAACGTTGATCGCGGCAGGCCAGGCAGAAGAACCCAGGGTGACGAAGCCGGCATACACTCCCTGGGCCGGCATGCACGAAAGCCCCGGAAAGCGTACGTTGGCGGTCGGAAAACCAAACGTTGTTCCCTCTCCCCTGCCATGCTCGACGACGCCCCTCAGGAAGTGACAACGGCCAAGACGCTCGTTGGCCTCGGCGAGACCCTCAGGCTCACCAAGCAGGGACCTGATGCGGGTAGAGGAGACGGCACTCCCCTTTTGGTTCAGAAGCCCATGGACAACAACCTCGAAGCCCTCAGAACGACCGCAGATCCTAAGCGTGTTCTGGTCTCCACGGCCTTGGTGCCCAAAGCGAAAGTTGCCTCCCACGTGCACGCTGACGGGACGGCAGACGCCAAAGAGGACCTGACGCACGAAGCCGTCTGGCTCCATGGCGGCCAGCGTTTGGTCAAAATGCAGCATGACGACACCGTCAGCCCCGGCAGAGGCAATGATGCGCGCACGGTCCTCGCAACTCAGAAGCCTGCGAGGAGCGGAAGCGCCCAGAAAGAGCTCTTCTGGGTCTGGCTCAAACATCACCGCGAGACAAAGAGCCCCTCGCTTCTTTGCATCCTTGCGCGCCTCGTCCAAGAGGTGACGATGGCCGACGTGAAAGCCGTCAAAGGCGCCAATGGCGATGACCGCATTGACACCTGGCCCCAAACGCAGCCCATCAAGAAGCAGGCAACGTGAACCCATGGGTCCCTCTTGCCAAGAGAACCCACGTGGGACCACGTCTTGAGTCGCCTCGAGCGTCGCTACGAGCTCGGCGGGAAGGAACACCCTCATCTTGAACCCCCTACACCGACGATGCCCGCTGGAAAGTTGGACTCGCAGCGCAATTCTGAGCCCACGCGACGCCATATGCCTACAAGGCTGTGCCCGGACAAGAGAGAGACGAGCTCTCCCTGGTTAGGTTCGCGGATGGAACCGTCGGGACAAACGCATAGCCCGGCACCAATCCTCCGTCCGCAAGAAACATCATCAAGCTCATTGCGCGAAAGCGATCGGAAGGGATGGCCAAGGGCGGTTACGGGGTCAAGGCTAAGGGTGGGCACGGCGCTGGGGCCTTTTTCCTCGAGCTCGGAAAGCTCAAGGCAGTCCTTAAGCCTCACGCCACCAGAGGCAACACGGCAGAGTCCCACAAGGTGTGCCGCGCTTCCGAGCGACCTTCCCAGGTCGCGAGCTATGCTGCGCACGTAGGTGCCCTTAGAGACGTGAAGGTAGACTTCCCAGACAAGAGAACCGTCACCCTCAACCTCAAGGTTGAGTAGTCGAGCGTCAATGATGCGCACATGCCTCGGCTCAAGCTCAACCCGCTCTCCGGAACGGGCACGATCATAGGAGCGTCGGCCATCGACCGAGATGGCCGAGTAGGCGGGAGGCACCTGGTCAAGATCGCCAACGAGCTCGGAGACCACCTGCGCCGCATGGTCCCTGTCCTTCAGGACGTCAGGGACATCGCGGACGACCGTCACCTCTCCTTCGGCGTCGTCCGTAGTGGTCTCGGACCCAAAGGAGATGCGGGCGTTATATGCCTTCTCGTCAAGCGTGAGCATGCCGAGCAAGCGCGTTCCTTGGCCGACCCCCACGACGAGCACCCCAGAAGCGGCGGGATCGAGGGTTCCGGCATGGCCAACCCTGCGCTCCCCCAGGGCACGGCGAACCTTGCCCACAACGTCATGGCTTGAGGGGCCGACAGGCTTGTTTATGGCGAGCAGGCAGTTAAGCCCGCTGTCGCCGCGCCTCACGTAGCATCGCATCCCTGGGCAGCGTCCTCCTTGAACAGCTGCTTGAGCAGGGGAAGCGCAGCGGAAAGTGCGTCGTCCACCGTGCCTTCCACGGTGAACCCCGATGCGGCCTTATGTCCGCCGCCGCCCAACGCACGTGCCACCCCAGATATGTCACGTCCAGACTTGGAGCGAAGGTTTCCCCTAACCTTGCCTCCGGGGACCTCCTTCAAGAAGAGCGCAACCTCCGAGCCCTCGACGCTGCGGACAACGTCTACAAGGCCGTCGCTCTCGTCAAGGCTTGCCCCTGTGCGAGCCAAATCGGCCTGCGTGGCATAGCTGTAGGCGATCTTCCCATGCTCGAAGGTCGTGATGCGACCCATCACGGCAGACTTCAGGTGAAGGAACGACAGCTTAAAGCTCTGGTAAACGTTAAGGGA
>JAFUBJ010000198.1 GCA_017460265.1 Atopobiaceae bacterium
GGCGGCTAGCTGCGCGAGGGCGCCACTGCCGACGACCTCAAGGACATTGCCGAGGGCAAGAGGGTCAGCCTCCCCAAGCGCCCCTTCGCTCGCGAGGGCTTTGATTTTGTTGGCTGGAACACCGTGGCCGATCCAAGCGCCAGCGGCGTGAAGAAAAGCGAGGCGCTCTTTGTGCCTGACGGCGTGGAGCTCAAGAACCTCAGCTATCGCTACGTGGTCCTCACCAAGGACAACGCGAGCGAGGAGGAGCTGAAGGGCGCCATCGAGACCACCGACGGAAGGCTCATCGCGCTTGTCTCGTGGGACGTCTCCGCAGACGAGACGACCGACAAGAAGGGCCGCAAGATCGAGACCTGCGACCTCTCAAAGCTTGCCAAGGACGGCACGCTCACCCTGCATGCGCAGTGGAGGGAGGCCAGCAGCGACGACGAGACGCTGACCGGCGCCGACTACGCACAGAGCGACGACATCGAAGCCGTGGACGTTCAGGGCGAGGCGGCCAAGAGCCGTGAGGCTGCCCGCAAGGAGCTCGTTGCCGCTACCAGCGTGAGTTCGACGGCAGCGCGCTCGATGGCCGCGGAGCTCTGTGACGGGGCTGCGGGCGACGGCGAGGGAGAAGAGCCCACCGATCCCACCGAGGGCGAGCAGACCGACCCCAGCACGCCTCCTCGCTCGGGCGACGGTACCAACATCGAGCAGCTCACCGCCAAGTGGATCACAGCCGACACCGTCAACAATGACGACCTCGGCCTGCTCTACATCAAGCCTGGCGGCGACAGCACCCAGAGCGTCCGCCTGCAGATCAACTACGCCCTCTCCGGCGAGCACAACTCCGGCCCCGGCGACGTGACCATCACCATGCCTGCCCACATCTTCACGGATCGCAACGGCAAGGACGTGGGTACGCTCGCCATCCCGTATCCCAAGGAGCCGTCCACCAAGAACGACTTCAACTGGAAGCTCGTGGGCGACAACTACGTGCTCACCAACACCAAGCGCATGAGCGCGGCGACCAAGGGCTACATCCAGTTTGCCATCTCGGGCCTGGTGCCCCACACGCTCGTGGACATGGAGATCTCGGACGAGTTCACCGCCTACATCGAGGTCATCACCCACAAGGACAACACCATCGCCCTGCGGTCTAACCCGCTGACCGCGCAGTTTGACACCGAGGCCCGCCTCAGCAGCGTGTCCAAGCGTGCGTATGGCGCTCCGTCGCGCGTGCCCGCCCGCAGCATCCCTGCCTCGCAGCGCATCGAGGGCGAGGACGAGTACATCCTCGTCAACTGGTACGTGTGGGCGTACACCAGCGCAAACCAGCCCTACACGCTGAGCCAGGTCGACACGCTTCCGGGCGACAAGGTCGTCATGCAGAACGACGACGGCACCATGACCGAGATTGACGCCCAGGGCTTCATCCTCAATGCAACGAGCGAGGACGGCCGCGAGCTGGCGCGCGGCGCGAGCGGCACCAGCTACAGCACGGGCACGACCTCGTATTACTACTATTCGACCGCATACCCGGCGAGCCAGTTTGAGCCCGACGTCAACTACACCTTCCACAACGACATCAACATGACGCTGACGGAGGTCGACCC
>JAFUBJ010000199.1 GCA_017460265.1 Atopobiaceae bacterium
GGGTTTTCCATCAAAGAATGCGGAGCCCATCTGTTCTTCGCCATAGCCAAGCGACGCTACGTATGAGCGCTTTCCCGTGGCAATTCCCCCAACAACCAAAACCATGGCTACACCAGCCTCCCCACCACGACGATGGCCGCAAGCATCACGAGTTCTGCAAGCTGGAGATAGTAGCCCGCCAAGTCGCCGCCCATGCCGCCAAACTCCCGCTCGGCAAGCCGCCTGACATACAGAAGCACCGCCACGGCCGCCGCCACGACAGACCCGCCCACGACGCCGTCAAGAACAATCAGCAAGGCGCCTATCGTCGTGCAGATGCCCAAGACGATGCCGAGGATCACAGAAGCTCCGTCAGTTGTGCCCTCGGCGGCGAGCATGCCGGTCTTGCTCGCCTTCTTGAACGTGACGGTGGCAAAGGAGCTGAGGCAGCGACTGATGATGGGCATGCACGCAAGCGAGAGCAGGTGCGCCTCGCCCACCTCTGAGGCAAGCGCGACATAGGCAATCAGGTATGAGCACACCCCAATGATCGCGAAGGCCCCCACGTGGGGGTCCTTCATGATCTGACGCTTTCGCTCGGGCTCGGCATGGCTCGAAAGCGCGTCAACCACATCGGCAAAGCCGTCCAGGTGGATTCCGCCCGTCACGACAACGGGAACAAGGCCAACGCCTGCCGCCCTCGCCAAGACGCCAAACCCCAACATCTCACAGAGCTGCCACCAGCCAAGGACTAAAAGCCCCACCACCACGCCGACCGCCGGGAAGGCGGCCATCATGTAGCGCATGTTGCGCTCGCTCCACTCGACCTGTGGCATAGGTATGACCGTGAAGAGCGAAAACGCCATGACAATCGAGCGAAGCACGATCATGCCCAAACCCCCTTGACCTGGCAGGGAATGCCGCAGACGACCTCGGTCACCACATCGAAGGTCGCGGCGATGCGGCAGTTGAGGGCCCCGATCAGACGAACCCAGGCGTTGGTAGAGTCATGATCGTAGCGTCCCTCGGCGCCGACCTCGTTGCCGACGAGCACCACGTGGTCATACGCACGCGCAAGCGCCTTGACCTCGTTGTATAGTCTTTCCAGCACCTCGCCCGGATCTGTCATGGTCCCATCTGGCAAGAAGAGTGCGTTTGCCACCAGATTCCCCAGGTCATCCACCAAGACGACCCCTCCCCTGTCGGTTGCGAAGGCGGGAGCCAGCGAATCGGGGCACTCGACGGTATCAAACCCAAGGCCAGCCCGCTGCAAGCGGTGCCTGTCGATCCTTGCCCGAGCCTCGCGGCCCTCTGGGCGCATGGTGGCGACATAGGTTCGTCTTTCCGAGAGGTGTGCCGCAAGCTGCTCGGCATAGGCCGACTTGCCGCTCCCGGAGCCGCCGACGACAAGCACCCTCATGAGGCGTCACCTTCCTGCTTTGCAAGGTCTGCCAGGAGCGGAAAGAGCTCCCGCACGATGCGGGCGCCATCAGGGCCGTCATGAAGGCGGGTGCAGCCAGAGCAGTCCTTAACGCCTCCCTTGGTGTAGGAGAAGTCACCACCGCACCGAGGCCCCAAGGCATAAAGCGGGCAATAGCAGAACAGGCAGTTGAACCGCGACTCGTCAACCCCCTTGTGACAGGGAAAGTAGGCGCAATCCGTGTTGCGGAAAAAGGTCGTGTCGTTGTCCATGGCGCCATCCCTACAATGCGTTGCCACAAGTCGCGGGCCAACAGGAGACGAGTCTCACTATAGCCCACGCCCAAGCGTCCAATCCAAAACGAGCTGCGGCGCCTCCAGGCGAAGGTGCCCATCACGCCAGCTCACCATGCAGGAATAGCCTTCGCAACAGCCAACCTGCCAACCAAAGTAGTCGTCGTCAAGAGCGCTTCCGTCGGCAAACGAGCTCAGCGCCGCCATGATGGTGCCGCCATGTGCAACGACGATCACCCTCCGCTCTTCCCTCTCTGCCGCATGCGAAAGAAGCCCCTCCAACGCAGAAGCCGTGCGCAAAACAAACTCCGCCCGACTCTCTCCCCCTGGGCAGCGCCCTGTGCACCAGCCGTCAACCCAGGCGCGATAGGCCTCGTCATCCTCCATGTCCTGAGCAGACTTGCCCTCAAAGCAACCAAAGTCAAACTCCTCCAACCCAGGAACCGGTATCAGGTTCGCATGGGGAAAGCATATCTGTGCCGTCTGCCGAGCACGAAGCATCGGGCTCACATAGACCCTCCGTGCGTGAAGGCAGGCTCCCGCCTCTTTGCATTGAGCCTTGCCGACCTCGCTCAGGGGCTCATCGCTGCCACGACCGACATAGCGATGCAGCTCGTTGCCCTGCGTGGCACCATGACGCATCAGAAAGAGCTCCATCATGGCCTCACCTCGTAGGGGGCCATCCCGCATGCCTCGAAGGTCGTTCCCTCCCGGTAGAGCGAGACCGCCATGTCGAGGAGCGGAATGAGGCTCGCGGCGCCCGTGCCCTCGCCAAGGCGCATCCCCGCGTGAAGGGGCGCCCGAAGCCCCATCTGGTCGAGCATCAGCCCGGCCGCGGGCTCCGATGAGACATGGGAGGCAATCATGGCGTTCACGCACTCGGGTTTGAGACGCCAGGCACAGAAGGCCGCAACCACACTGATGAGCCCATCGACGATGACGGGAACACGATGCACGGCGCCTCCCAAGAACATGCCGCACATTCCCGCTATGTCAAAGCCACCCACCTTCGAGAGGACGTCGAGAGGGTCATCCGTAAAGGGCTTGTTGATCTCGAGCGCTCGCGCGATGGCCTCCTCCTTGCGTCGAAGCCCCTCGTCGGAAAGCCCCGCGCCTCGCGTCGTCAGAGCCTTAGGGTCACCTTCCAGAAACGCGCAGGCCATGGCCGTTGCCGTCGTGGTGTTGCCAATGCCCATCTCGCCCGTGGCGATGATGCCGTATCCTTGCCGCTTGAGGCCTTCCACCAAATCGACACCCACCATGATGGCACGAGCGGCCTGCTCACGCGTCATGGCAGGGCCTTGGGCAATGTTGCCCGTCCCCGCGGCAATGCGCCTGTCGAGCACCCCATCGGCGCCCGGGGGGCACACCATGCCAAGGTCAACCGCCATGCAGTCAATCCCAAAGGGACGGCACATGAGGCAGACCGACGACCTTCCGCGGGCAATGTTGTTGGCAACCGTGGTGGTCACCTCATGGGTGCTTTGCGAGACTCCCTCGGCAACCACGCCGTTGTCGGCACAGAGCACTGCCACGCAACGCCTAGAAATGTCTACGTCAAGATCCCCCGTGACGAGCGCAATCTGCGTCACCGCGTCCTCCAGCAGACCCAGTGAGCCTATGGGCTTGGCGACCGAGTTCCACCGTGTGCGGGCCGCATCGGCAACCGCATGGTCAAAGGGGGGAATCCTCAGGTTGAGAATCTGGCTATCACAAGCCGAAGCGCTGCGAGCGTTGGGCATCCTCACTCCCTTCGATTGTCCGAGGCAAGATACAGCAGGGCGTTTACGATGGAGGCCGCGACGTTGGACCCTCCCTTGCGACCACGGGCAACGATGGATTCCACCGACGTCGCACGCATGAGCTCCTTTGACTCGACCACATTGACGAACCCCACCGGAACCCCGATGACGAGCGCGGGCTCGGGCATTGTCTTGCAGGAGATGAGCCGCGCAAGGCGCGCAAGCGCCGTAGGGGCATTGCCGATGGCGAAGACAAGCGGTCCCTCGAGCGTTGCCGAACGTTCCATCGAGACGGCCGAGCGCGTCACCCCACGCGCACGCGCCTCGGCGGCGACGTCGGCATCACCTATGAAGGTGCGCACCTCGCCTCCAAAGCTTCCCAGCACGCGCTTGTTGATGCCCGCCGCGACCATGGTCGTGTCTGTCACCACCGTGGCGCCGGCAACAAGGGCCTCCATGCCCTGCCTCACGGCGTTCTTGGTAAAGCACAGGTTCTTGGCATAGTCAAAGTCTGCCGTTGTGTGTATCACCCGCTTGACGACCAGTTCCTCCAGCTCGTCAAAGCCGTGGTCGCCCAGCTCATGGCCAATGATCTCGAAGCTCCTCCGCTCGATCTCGTCAGGCCTCGCGTACTCAAGACCGTCTAGCTCGTTCACAGGCCCTCCTCGATGATGCGATGGACAAGGCGCATGTCCATGTGTGCCCGAATGCCATCGGCCAAGATGTCGTACTGCTGCTGGCGGTATGCCACCATGTCAATGGCCTGCACGGACGCGGCATCCAGGCCTTTCCTGGCAAGCAGGGCACCCATCACGGCCCTTGTCACTTCCGGACGGTCAAACAGTCCGTGCAGGTAGCAGCCATAGACGCTGCCCTCCTGACAGCCATCGCATGTCCTTTGTCCCCCACCGTCTGCAATCGAGACGAGGGGCCTTCCCAAGACCTCGGTGTGACCCATATGGATCTCGTAACCACGAACCGGCTGGCCAGAGAGCGACGAGAGGGGCCCAGACACCTCATCGAACGCCCCCTCCACAAGCACCGTCCGCTTCTGCTGGCCAAACTCCGTCCGGACGGGCAGGAGCCCAAGACCTTCCACCTGGCCACCA
>JAFUBJ010000200.1 GCA_017460265.1 Atopobiaceae bacterium
CCCTTGCGCTCGTGGCGCTCTTCTGCCAGCTGGGGCTTGCCCCCGCCATTGCGTTGGGCGGCGGCCACCCCAACTTCGCGTTCGTCTTTGCCGCCGTGATCGCTCTCTCCATAGGCGGTGGCACGGGCGTCGCCATCGGCTTCGTCGCAGGCCTCGTTTACGACCTCTCCACGACCGGCCCCATCGGGCTCATGGCTCTGCTCCTTACCGTTTCCTCCTACATCCTGGGGATGGAGGTGCATGACCGCATCGCCGAAGAGCCCGTGATGACGCTCATTCCCTTCTCGGTGGCGGCGCTTGTGGTGTCGCTCGTCTATGGCCTGCTTGCCCTCGCGTTTGGGATGGGCGAGTCGCTCTTTGACGCGATCTTCCTCCGCGCGCTGCCCTCGGCGCTCTTGACGATCATCGTCTACCTGCCGTTCCTGATAATCCTCGGCAGGGTTCGTCGCGGTCCCATCAAGTCGACCACCCCCGGCCGCCAGTCACGCTACACGCTCGGGAACCGGTAGATCCCATGCGGGTTTTCCTCATCATATGCGGCGTCGTCGCCTTCGTCGCGCTTGCCTTGTTTCTCTACTCACGACGTGCGCGCCTGAGCGAGACCTTCAAGCTCGACATCGGCAATGCCGCGCCTACCGCCGCGGGCGGTTCCGACACCTCGACGGAGAAGGGCTTCCACAACCGCCTCGTCGGCCTTGGCATCTTCTCGGGCACCATCCTGTCGGTGCTTGCGGCGCGCCTTTTCCAGATGCAGCTCATCTCCTCAAACGACTACGAGGAGCAGGCCGAGTCCAACCGCACCCGCACCGTCACGACGGCCGCTCCCCGCGGTCGCATCCTCGACCGCAACGGCGTCGAGCTCGTGACCAACCGTCCCTGCCTTGCCGTCGCGGCCGATCCCGAGATCGTTGACGACGAGATCGAGATGCAGCTGCTTGCCAACCTCATCGGCATGCCCTACCTTGCCGTACGTCGCAAGATCCAGAGCCAGAACGAGGGCGCCCAGAGCAAGCGCACGGTCGCCGTCGACGTGTCGAGGCGTGTGGTCGCCTATATCGACGAGCACCCCTACCTCTTCGTGGGCGTCGAGGTCCAGGAGCGCACCGAGCGCCTCTATCCCAACGGCAGCCTTGCGGCTCACGTCCTGGGCTACACCGGCACGGTCAGCCAGGAGCAGCTCGAGTGGAGCCAAGACCCCCGCAATGCCGACGGCATAAAATACAGTGCCGGCGACATCGTGGGCCAGGCGGGCGTCGAGTGGCAGTACGAAAGCGTGCTCCAGGGCATCCGCGGCGAGCAGACCGTCTACGTGGACGCCTATGGCAGCGTCCTCGACAGCTCCTCGTCCATCGACCCGCAGAGCGGCTCCGACGTGGTCCTCACGCTTGACGCAAAGATCGAGCGCGCCGCCGAGGAGTCCCTCGAGCGCATCATCAAGCGGGTCCACGAGTCGGAGGAGCCCGAATGCATCTCCGGCTGTGCCGTGGTGCTCGACGTGACAAACGGCGAGGTCATTGCCGCCGCCAGCGAACCCACCTACAACCCGAGCGTCTTCACGGGCGGCATCTCGTACGAC
>JAFUBJ010000201.1 GCA_017460265.1 Atopobiaceae bacterium
AGGAGGTCTATCCCAAGCGTCAACCTCCGTGGCGCATGAGGCCGTCGCCACGCACATGTCCGAGATTGCGGCAAGCAACGTCGAAGAGGAGGCCTCATCCAACACGGTCCTCGACACCCAGACGGACTAGCCCTCTAGGGCCGACGCGTTTCCCCCAACGTTTGACCTGCGCGAAAGGGGCGTCATCGCTCCCGTAAAGGATCAGTCCCCCTGGGGAACGTGCTGGACCTTCGCTGCCATGTCCGCCGCCGAGTCAAGCATCCTCAGCTCCCTGAACACCACCGTGGAGGGCTATGAGCAAGAGTACGGCGAGCCCCTTGACCTCTCCGAGAAGCACCTGGCGTACTTTGTGGGAACCCCTCTGCCGCAGCTGTCCGACTACCCAAACGGTGACTACCCGTGGGACGCGGACCAGGCGGGCGAGGGCATGCACTCTCTGCTGGACGAAACGCTTGGCACGAACGCGCCGTACGACATGGGCGGCTTTTTCCTCTCGGCAACGTGGGCGCTTGCCTCGGGCGTGGGCGTGATGTCCGAAGAGGACTTCCCATACCAGAATGCAGCCGGCAAGGTGGACAGCGACGGAGACTGGAGCATTCCCGAGGAAAACCGCTTTGGCCAGATGTTTGCCGTCAAGAACGCAAACATCCTTCCGCTGCCGGCCACGTTTGATGACGAAGGAAACTACGTCTACGACCCAATTGGGACGGAGGCCATCAAGAGCGAGCTGCTCGAAGGCCGCGCGGTGGGCATCAACTACAAGGCTGACCAGTCCATGCCCATCCCCACTGAAGAGAGCCTGGTCAAAGAGGCAGAGGCGTACGCCGAGGCCACTCCCGACCTCAGTGTGGAGACGATTCTTGCCTACCTCCGGCTGCACAACGGCTTCGCTGACGTCGAGTCCTTCTCTGACGATGACCTGCGGCAGATGGTCGACGTGCGCCTGGCGATCAATGGCATGGACGCAAAGACCTACGATACCTCCGCGCTCACGCGCGACCAGGCGATTCTGCTTCTTTCCACCCAGAATCTTGGGGAGCCGATCGAAGACGTCGAGAGAAAGGCAGCGGAGGAAGAGGAAGAGCACACCTATATGAACTTCGCGGGCGAGGACGAGTCGATCTTCGCGCAGTACACCTACGAACCGTGCTATTCCAACCATGCTGTGTCCATCGTGGGTTGGGACGACAACTTCCCCAAAGAGAACTTCCTGGCAGACCATCAGCCGCCTGCGGACGGCGCGTGGATCGTGCGCAACAGCTGGGGCGATGACTGGGGCAACGACGGGTACTTCTACCTCTCGTACTACGACCAGGCCATTTCGGCGGCAAACACGTTCGAGTTCGTCATGGACGAGAAGGCCGACGAGACCGCGAGCTGCTATGTCATGGAGTACGACTACATGCCGTCCGACCTGTTCAACTCGACGTTGAGCGACACGCCGATCTACGCGGCAAACATCTTCACCGCGGAAGACGATTGCGTGCTTGAGTACATCTCGGCGCTGACGGGTGACTACAACACCGACGTCACGGTCAACGTGTTCCGCCTGACGCCGAGGGCGACCAGCCCCACCGACGGCGTGCTGGTGGACAGCACCTCCGAGACCTTCACCTATGCCGGATACCATCGCATCAACCTCACGCGCAACGTGGCGCTCGAGAAGGGCGAGCGCGTTGCCATCGTGGTGATGGAGCGGGTTCCCACCATGGATGGCATCAAGTACGCGCTGGTCAACACATCTTCCGTGGGAAGCGAGCTCATCGATTACTATGTTGAAAACGGCGAGGACCCGACGGAGATGACGGCGTTTGCCGTGGGTGTCGTCAACCCGGGTGAGAGCTTCGTCTCGTACGGGGGCGAGTGGGTTGACTGGGCCGACGAGGTGGCCGACTTCTCGAACAATTACGAGTACTGCAACCTGCTTGCGTTTGACAACCTTCCCATCAAGGGATACGCGTACCCAATGGAGGAGGTCCGTGCGGCGCACAACTTCGACACGACGGTCGTGGTTCCTGGTGGCGAGGCGTCCATCTGCTCTGACTGCGGCTTTGTGCTGACGGAGGCAGGGGAGTAGCGGGCTGGCAGCTTGGGGCCAGGTCTTTTCTTGCCGGGCCCCATCGGCCCCATCTTGCCTCACGCCACGAAAAACTTCGGATTTGGACTGTACAAGAAGGGCGTGTTCAGGTAAGATTCCTTTTGCGTTTCACATATGGCCCGTTCGTCTAGCGGTTTAGGACATCGCCCTCTCAAGGCGGAGATCGCCGGTTCGAATCCGGCACGGGCTACCAAAACTTCGCAGGCCCCTTTCGGGGCCTGTTTTCATATCTTTGGACACCCGGGACGGAGGCTTCTGTCCAGCTTTGGGTGCGGGCCGCCCGGCCATGCGGCTCCGTCCAGCGTTGACCGACAAACGGCACGGATAACGGCCTGGCCCGGCAACGTTTACCGCAAAACGGCACGGATAACGGAGCTGAGAGCCCCTTATCCGTGCCGTCCATCGGTCAACATAGGCACGCGCGTCTCGTATCCGTGCCGCTTAGCGGTCAACCTGCTCTAGACCTGGTCCCAAACGCTCTTGACGTACTCGTTCGCCTCGTCGCTGCCTACGGTAACCGAGAGAAAATACTCCAGAGAGTGGCCTTGCGACTTCTCAACACGAATCATGTATCTGATATTGTCCTTATCCCGCTCCGACAGCGGACCTCTCTTTATCGTACCGGCACTGATCCGCTCAAGATCCTCCGCGCCCAGCTCGGCATTGCGGTCCTCAATGCTCATGACGCGCTCCTTTCATTTTTGAATGATGTAACAATACTAACAGTTATCAGGAGAGTCCTGCGGACCAGCCTTCAGCCCGCGAACGTCAGCGACTAACGAAAGCTTCTTATACTACCGAGAAAAGCGCGCAAATGGCTCAATAAATGATTCTTCGTGGTCGGCCCATTTCAGCGTTGTGTGAAACATCTCGTTCGTTTTTCGCCTCGTGAGACGGCGAGATTGCCGATGGAGTACTACCATCAGTGCTTAGGCAATCGATGACTAATATTGTCTTGGAGCATCCCACCAAAGAGCGATTGGAACTGTCATGGAAAAACGAATTGAAATCACCGAAGTCCCCGACGAGTTTCTTGAATTAATTGCAGGAGGAGTTCTTTCGGTCGGCGACAAAGATCAGATGAACAGGTACGTCAATTGGTTCAAGGGCAGGGGCTATAACTTGTCAGAGACGCAGGGGTACTGGGTCGAGCACATGAATAAGAACCATATCACTTCCTACACCGAGGAAGAGGCGAGGGAATACATCGCGAGTATTTGGTAACCAAGACAAGCGATTCTCCAAATGGGGCAGGCTCTATGGCGAGATTGAACCATGGGGCCTGTCTTTTTTTGGTGCGTCCTGACATAAGAGGCTCATGTCGCTTCTTGCCAAGGAGAAACCCCTTCCATTCAAGGCAAGAGCCCTACAATGGAACCCAACAAACGCGCAGCCCACGCGCACGAAAAGAAGGGGACTCCCATGTTCTTTGACGTTCAGGACAACGCGCTCATTGGCAAGAGGCAAGGAGAGACGCTGCGCATCGAGGCCTGGGGCAAGGACGCCCTGCGCGTGCGGACAACCAGGTATCCGCAGTTCACGGGCAACGACTGGGCACTTGTCGAGAAGCCCGATCCCTGCCAGGCCAGCATCGAGCCCGTCCAGTCCGCCTGCGTGGGCGAGGACCACACCGCATACCGCATCACCAACGGCCGCATCGCTTGCGAGGTCAACTGCTCCGGCGTCCTCTCGTTCTTCCGCGACGGCGCGCTCATCCTGCGCGAACACTTCCGCAACTACGACGGCTCCATCTCGCGCGAAAGCCACTGCCTCAAGTGGGAGGGCCGCACCTACAAGGCGCACGTGGGCGGCGATTATCGCATACAGCTGCGCTTTGAGGCCAACGCGGGAGAGAAGCTCTTCGGCATGGGCCAGTACCAGCAGGCACAGACCAACCTCAAGGGCTGCATCCTTGACCTCGAGCAAAGAAACTCGCAGGTGAGCGTGCCATTTGCCGTCTCAAGCCTGGGGTACGGGTTCCTCTGGAACAACCCTGCCGTCGGCCGCGTGTCGTTTGGCGAGAACATCACCGAATGGATTACCGAGTGCTCCAAGGAGCTGGATTATTGGATATGCGTGGGCGACGGCCCGCGCCAGCTCATCGAGCGCTACACCGCGGTGACCGGCCGCGCACCCGCTTTCCCCGACGACCTCATGGGCCTTTGGCAGTGCAAGCTGCGCTACCGCACGCAGGAGGAAGTGCTTGGCGTCGCGCGCGAGTGTCGCCGCCGCAACGTGCCCATCGACGTCATCGTCATCGACTTCTTCCATTGGCCGCGCCAGGGCGACTGGTGCTTCGACCCCTTGTACTGGCCCGACCCCAAGGCCATGTGCGACGAGCTGCACGAGATGGGCGTCAAGGTGTGTGTGAGCGTGTGGCCGACGGTGGACAAGAAGAGCTCGCACTTTGCCGAGATGTGGGAGCGCGGCTTCCTGATCCAGACCGAGCGCGGAGCCATCCAGACCTACGAGTACCAGGGCGACTGCCTGGAGATTGACTGCACCAATCCCGAGGCGCGCGCCTACCTGTGGAACATCCTGCGCACTAACTACGCCGAGCTGGGCATCGACATGTTCTGGCTGGACAACGCCGAGCCCGACTTTGGCGTGTACGACTTTGACAACTACCGCTACCAGATGGGGCCGGCGCTTTCGTGCAGCAACCTTTACCCGCAGCTCTTCAGCCGTGCCGCCTACGACGGGCAGGTGGCCGACGGCTGGGAGAGCCCGGTCAACCTGCTGAGGTCGGCGTGGGCGGGCAGCCAGCGCTACGGCAACGTGGTGTGGTCGGGCGACGTGCCCGGCACGTTCGAGGCGCTGCGCGACCAGCTGCAGTGCGGCATCAACATGGGCCTGGCGGGCATCCCCTGGTGGACCACCGACATCGGCGGCTTCATGGCGGATGACTGGCACGACCCCGACTTCGTCGAGCTGCTCATTCGCTGGTTCCAGTTTGCCACCTATACGTCGGTGCTGCGGCTGCACGGCAACCGTGGTCCGTACGACATCGAGCCGCTTGACGACCGCGAGTATGGTGGGGGATACCTCTTTACCGGCCAGCCGACGGAGCTCTGGCAGTACGGCGAGGAGGCCGAGCGCATCATGCGCGCCTTCCTGGTCAGGCGCCACGAGCTCAAGCCCTACCTGCGCGAGGTGTTTGACCAGGCAAGTGCGGACGGCAGCCCCGTGCT
The DNA here is from genome assembly GCA_017460265.1 of Atopobiaceae bacterium. GTDB lineage: Bacteria > Actinomycetota > Coriobacteriia > Coriobacteriales > Atopobiaceae > UBA1367. Next base: position 5,290 of record JAFUBJ010000201.1, read on the forward strand.
GCGCGCGCTCTTCTATGAGTGTGCGGACGACGAGCGTGCGTGGGAGACCTACGACGAGTTCATGTGCGGCCCGCGCTACCTGGTGGCGCCGGTGCTCGAGCTGGGCATGCGCGAGCGCGAGGTCTACCTGCCGGCGGGGGAGTGGCGCGACGTGCGCGACGGCTCGACGTATGAGGGCCCGACGACGTTTGTAGCCGCGGCGCCGCTGGAGTCGATGCCCGTCTTCGAGCGCCTCAGCTAGCGTCGCGGATGCTCCAAGGGGACGGTCAGAATACCAGCTGCACTAGCACCATGTAGACGACCGTCCCCGTGAGGATGCTTGCCA
>JAFUBJ010000202.1 GCA_017460265.1 Atopobiaceae bacterium
GCTCTTTTTTGTCGAGCGGCGAGTTTCGGAAGGTGGGTGGTCTTGTGCAGAGGGTAAAAAAGCCCGTTAATGAAGGGATTTCGGCCAAAAAGGGCACACGTGCCGCCCAATCATCGCAGACTAAGAGCCAAAGCGAGGTAAAGCGTCTGCAAGAGATCACCAGAGACGCCATACCGGACGCCATGCGCAAGGTGGCAATGCCGCTGATTCACAACATCGCGTGGCAGAAGGTGAAGCTGGACGAGGCGCGGCGCGACCTGATGGGGGAAAGCCTGTTCGTTCCCTACGACAACGGGGGCGGGCAGAGCGGCATACGCGAGCATCCGGGGTTTCAGGCGTACAACCGCCTGTTCACGACGTTTCAGCGCGGCATTAAGCAGCTTTGCGACATGATGGACGCGTATTCGGGCGAGGTTGACGAGCTGCAAAGCTACTTCGATGAGACGCGCATCGAGTAGGCCCTACGTGCCGTCCCTCTCGGGCAAGCTGGCGATCAATACCTACTTTGGCGCGATTCTCGCGGGCGATATCGTTGCCTGCGAGAAGATGAAGCAGGTTGGCCGAATCATCTTGCGTCAGATGGAGCACGGCAGCGCATCGGGAAGATTCCACTACGACGAGCGCTATGCGTCAAAGCACATCATGTGGCAGGAGCGCTTTTGCCGTCTGCCATCGGGCAAGCTCGGCGCACCGCTGAGGTTCGAGCTTTTCCAACGCGCCATCGAGGCGACCATATTTGGCTTCGTGGACGATGAGGGGATCAGACAGTATCAGGAAGTGTTCTGGATGGAGGGCCGAAAGAACGGCAAGACGGCCACCGCATCCGCCATAGAGCTTGACATGCTCGTGAACGACGGCGAAGGCGCACCCGAGGTGTACAACGTTGCCACGGCGAGAGATCAGGCCACGAAGGGCTTTGACGATGCCTTGCGCATGGTCAAGACCTCACCACAGCTTGCAAAGCACGTGCGCAAGCGGGTTGCAGACCTCTATTGCGACCTCAACATGGGGAGCATAAAGGCGCTGTCAGCCAACACAAACCACCTTGACGGCCTCGACATATCGTGTGCCATCATCGATGAGCTTGCGGCGATGAAGAACCGCGACCTCTACGACCTCACGATTCAGGGCACATCCGCAAGGCGGCAGCCGCTCGTCTTGCAGATCACCACCAACGGCTTTGTGCGCGGCGGCATCTTCGATGCCCAATACGAGTACGCATGCAAGTGGTTGGAGGGCAAGGCCGAGGGCGAAAAGGCGGAGCGGTTCATCGCGTTCATCTATGAGCTGGACGATCGGGAAGAGTGGACCGACGAGGATGCGTGGATCAAGGCAAATCCGGGACTCGGCACCATAAAGAGCGTTGAAGCCCTGAGGGCAAACGTGAGCAAGGCGAAGGACGATCCAAGCTTTCTGCCAACCCTGCTCGTGAAGGACTTCAACCTCGTGGAGAACCAAAGCACGGCGTGGTTGTCGTGGTCCGAGATTCACAACCCGGCAACGTTCGACCTTGCGACGCTGGGCATCAAGTATTGGGTGTTGGGGCTTGACGCATCGGACACGACCGACCTAACGGCGGCATGTCTCATGGGCATGAAGCCCAATGACCCGTGCATCTACGCTCTCCACATGGTGTGGACGCCCGACCGCGCCCTCTTGCAGGCCGAGGCCGAGGGGCGGCGCGGGGGGAAAGACGGCGTGCCGTACGACCAATGGATAGCGCGTGGCCTCATGCGCACCGACCCTCACCCGATCATCTCAAAGACCGTGGTTCTCGAGTGGTTGGAGGAACTGCGCAAGGAGCACAACATCTATGCGATTGCGTGCGGTTACGACCCGTGGCACATGAGGGATACGCCCACCGTCGAGGCGTACGAGGGCTATTTCGGTAAGGCGAACTTCATAAAGGTGGTTCAAGGTCCAAAGACGCTTTCCATGCCCATGAAGGAGATAAGGGTCCTGTACCGCGAGAACCGCATCATCGACAACGCCAATCCCGTTGCCGAGTGGTGCCGCTCAAACGTCATGGTGCGCACGGACGCCAACGGCAACATAGCGCCCGACAAGAAGAACGAAGACCCGCGCAACCGCATCGACGCCTGGGCGGCGGAGATTGACGCATTCGTTGCGCTGCAAGACCAGATGGACAACTACCGCGCCTTGATTGGGGGTTAGCGAATGGCACGACGGCTTCACTTACGATCACTTTTCGATTCGGTCTTTCACCGACCCGTCAGCAAGGCGGTAGACGGCTACTTTGGCACGTTCACGGCATATGCGCCCGTGTTCACATCGTGGCAGGGCGGCATCTACGAGGCGGAACTCACGCGGGCCGTGATCGAATCGGGTGCAGACCACGCTAGCAAGCTCAAACCTGAGATCAGCGGCACCGCAAAGCCAAAGGCGACGCGAACGCTACGCATGCAGCCGAACCCATGGGAGACAACACCGCAGTTCATCCGCAGGTGCTGGACCATCCTACAAGTCTGCGAAACGTGCCTAATCGTGCGCGTGAGCGACAGATCGGGGGCGCACATTGGCTACTTCCCGGCGATGCCGGGACAGTGCGCGGCGTATGACGTGGGCGGCGAGCTTTGGCTAAAGCTCACCTTCCCGGACGGGCGAGAACAGTACATCCCATGGAACGAGGTTGGCGTGCTCACACGCCATCAGTACCGTAGCGACCTGTTCGGCGACGGCACGGACGCGTTGCAGCCAACGCTCGAGCTGCTTCACTCCCAGATGGAGGGCGAGCAGAACGCCATCAAGCAGAATGCGGCAATCAGGTTTCTTGGCAAGTACTCTCAGAACCTCGACCCTGAGGACATGCGGAAGAAGCAGCAGGAGTTTAACAAGCAGAACCTCGGGACCGAGAACACTGGTGGCATTGCCGTGTACGACCGTGGCTTTGAGAACGTCATACAGGTGAAGCCGACCACCTACACCGTAGACACGGCACAGATGGAGCGCATCGAAAAGAGCGTTTACCGCTACTTCGGGAACAACGAGGACGTTGTGCTCAACCGCGCCAACGAAGAAGTGTTCAACAGCTTCTACGAGGGCCGCATAGAACCGTTTGCCGTGCAGCTAGGGACCGTGCTCACCTGCATGACCTTCACGCCCTACGAGATATCGTGCGGCAACGAGATCACGTTCAGCGCAAACCGGCTCGAGTTCGCGTCGAACAAGACAAAGCTATCCGTAGCAACGGCGCTGTTTGACCGAGGCATATGGTGCGGAAACGACGTGGCAGACGTGTTCCAGACGGCGCACTACGACGGCGGCGACAAGCACGTTATACGCGGCGAGTACATCGACCTTTCGCTCATCTCGCAGCACACGGCGGAGCAGGCCGCACAGGCGGCACAGACGAACGCGGCGGTTGCGCAGATCGACGCGCCAAAGACCGACGATAAGGGGGCTACCGACGATGCCTTACAGGCCACTTGAGCGCCAATACCGCAACATGGCGCAACCGCTGGCAGTGACAAAGCGGGCGGGCTACGAAAAGCGGTTCGAGAGTGATTTCTACGTTGAGGGCTACGCATCGACGTTCGATGATCCCTACGTGCTGTTCAAAGACCCGTGGGACGGCACCGAATACAAGGAGATCGTGCGTGCCGATGCGTTCTCGGATGCCGTAATGGATGACGTGATCATGCAGTTCGACCATAGGGGCCGCGTCTACGCACGCATGAGCAACCGCACGCTGGTTGTGGAGCCTGACAAGCACGGGCTGTTCACGGCGGCGGACCTCAAGAGCACCGAGACCTCACGATCGCTCTATGAGGATATCGACGCGGGGCTTATCACCCGCATGAGTTGGGCGTTCACCATCGAGGATCAGGAATTCGACCGCGCCGAGCACACCTACATCATTAAGAAGGTGAGGCGCATCTACGACGTTTCAGCCGTGAGCCTACCGGCAGACCCGAACACGGACATTTCGGCTAGGAACATGCTCGACGGAGAGATCGAGCGGGCGCACAAGGAGTTTGAGCGCTCACGCAATCGCCAACGCGCAAAGGCTCGTGCGCTGGCAGCAATCGCCACAAGCATTGACAGAAAGAAGGTTTAGCAATGGACGAGCTTACCAACATGAGCGTGGACGAGATCATCGCGGAGCTTCAGCAGCGCATGGACGCGGACGTTAGCGCCATGACGCCCGAGGACGCAGCCGCCCACGACGAGCGCATGGAAGCGCTCACCGCAGAGCTTGAGACCCGCAATCAGGCGGCGGAGCAGCGCACGGCACGCATCGAGGCGGCACGTGCAGCCATCGAGAGCGGCAACGCCACCCGCCTTGACTCGGTGCCCTTGGCGCGTGCGGCGGGCGGACTCGCGTTTTCCGGGCAGATTCAGGACGCCACCGACTACAGCCGCTATGAGCGTAGCGCCTACTTCAAGGACTTGGCGCGGCGCTCTGGCCTCGTGTTCCCCGACATGGAGCTTACCGCTCAGGAACGCGCGGCGTTCACCCACCTGACCACCAACACCGGCAGCGTGGTGCCCACCGAGACCCAGAATCAGATCATCTCTCTGATTGACTCTAGTGCCGTTATCTTCGGCGACGTGCACCGCGACAACTTTGCGCACGTCTACGAGGTGCCGCGTCACACCGGCATCACGACGGGCGATGCCGCGAAGACCAACGAGGGTGCCGCCCCCGCCAACGACGAGCAGAACGCCTTTGACACCATCACCATTGACGGCGACGAGATCAAGAAGACTGTCAAGATGAGCCGCAAGATGCAGGTGCAGAGCATTGCCGCTTTCGAGACCTACATCATCAACGAGACGGCGGCGCGTCTCGCACACACCGCTGAGGGCATGATCGTTGACACCCTCGATGATGCTACCTACGGCATGGCGACCGACAACAAGATCAGCATCACCGGCACGAGCGCAAAGCTCACCAAGGCAAAACTTGTCGAGGCGCTTGGCAAGCTCAAGACCTTCAACAACCCGGCGCCAAAGGGTGCCATCGTGTACGCCAACGGCACGACCATCTGGAACGCAATTGCCATGGTGGAGGATTCCAACAACCGCTCGTACTTCATCCAGAGCGAGCAGACCAGCGACCCGACCATTCAGGGACGCATCTTCGGCAAGGTTGTCAAGCAGGACGATGCGCTTGCCGACAACGTTATCTTGATCGGCTACCCGGACCTGTTCCGCTCCAACCTGTTTGACGGCATCGACATTCGCCCGTACATCGAGAACGGCACCCAGCTTCGCTGCTGGGACGGCTACATGCTCTATGGCGGCGTGCTTGCCGTGCCGACCTCTTGGGCCAAGATCACCATTGGCTCGTAGGCCCTTCCCTTCCCAATGGTGCGGGCCGCACGCGACCCGCACCGCCCTAAGGGGGTGTGACCCATGGCAGAAGCAGAAAGCCCGACCATGCTCGAGGCGGCGCGTGCCGCCCTTGGCGTCACGGATACCTATTTCGACACGGAGATAGAGCTTGCCATCGCGGCGGCACAAATCAAGATGCAGCTTGGTGGCGTTGCGACGAGCGCGGCGGAGAACACCGCCGATGCCCTCGTGCGGGTTGCCATCATCGCGTTTGTGAAGGGCACCGTAGGCAATGACAACCCGGACGCGGAGCGCTACCTAGAGAGCTTCGAGAGCATGGTTACCCAGATGAAGCTCACGGCACGCTATGCGCAGGAGGCGACGGACGATGAGTAGGTGGCTCAAGACCTGCAAGCTCATATCCATTGCCAACGTGCGCGACGAGTACGGCGTGCCGCACGAGCGCGAGAGTGCGCGGATCGTGCGCTGCAACCCGTTCTCCATGGGGATGCAGGCGTACTACCGTGCCGCAAACTCGGGCGTGCATCCCGTGGCTACGTTGCAGCTCTTCAAGTGCGACTACAACGGGGAGCGCCTTGTCGAGTACGAGGGCAAGCGCCTTAGCGTTGACCGCATCGACGGCGGCAGCCCCGATTTCGTTACGCTCACGCTCACCGAACGGCTGGGTGAGCATGGCTAGGCGCGGGCGGAGAGCGCTATCACGCACCGTCCGGCTCGGCTCAAAGGACTTCGAGGACGCCATAGCCGCCTATGTCGAGGAGCTATGCCTAGACGTGGAGGACCAATCGATCGAGAACGTCAAGAATGCTGGCACGAAGTGCGTTGAGCTGTTGCGTGCCAACAGCCGCAAGCCGACCGGCGACTATGCCAAGGGCTTTGACGTTGACGTGCGGGTGACCCGCTACGGCATCACCGCCACCGTGCACAACCGCAAGAAGCCCGGACTTACGCACCTGCTTGAGAAGGGCCACGACGTGATCGTGAACGGCAGGCGGGTGGGCCACGCGAGCGGCGACGGCGTGATAAAGGCCGCTGCTGAGTCTGTGGGCGGAATCCTATACGAGGGGTACGACTGATGGAGACCATACACGACCTTATAAGCGCAGTGTCAGCCCTCGGCATCCCATGGACCAACGGCGTCTGGGGCAAGGGCGACGACGGGCCGACCGTCCCGTACGTGACCATCAAGGCGGGCGACGGCACGAGCTACGGGGCCGACAACATCACGTGGTGCACGGTCATGGACTACGACGTTGAGCTGTACGTGCATGGCCGCGACTACGCATTGGAGCGGGCGCTCGAGCAGGCCCTGGACGATGCCGAAATCTATTGGAGCAAGGGCGTTTACCTGCTCGAAGACGAATCAGTTTGCGAGACGGTCTATAGCGTGACCGTACGCGAGGACTAAGGAGCAATGATGGCAAGAGACCAATTCATCGGCGTGAAGAACTTCCATCTCGCCGAACTCACCGACGAGGAAAACCTCACCTACGGTACGCCCGTGGCGATTGCGGGCCTTGTGCAGATGCAGGCTTCCCGCGCCACGAACAACGAGCCGTCCTATGCCGACGATGAGGTGTGGATCGAGGAAGAGAGCGACACGGGCGGCGAGGGTACCATCTCCATTCGAGACATTCTCTCCAATCAGGACGCGCGAGAGCTTATCGCGCGTCTCTCTGGCTACCTCGTCACCGCCGAGGGCGACCTTCTGGCGATCGTTGGCGCATCCCGCAACCCGTGCGCCATCTTGTGCGAGCGATCGGCGCACAGCGGGCACGGTCAGCGCAAGCTTTGGTACTGCTGCACGCTTGGCAAGCCCGAGTTCGACGCATCCACGAAGGAAGAGACGCCCACGGCGGGACAGCTCGACATTCCCTTTACCTACCGCCCGATCAAGCTTGCCGAGGGCATCAGCGCCACCACGCGAGATAGCTTCTACGGCAACAGCACCTATGCGGGGTTCTTCGACGCGGTTGTGAAGACCACGGCGGCCAAGTCTGAGTAGGGGGTAACCAGTGCGCACCGTCATTATCGAGGGCATCGAGCACCGGCTGGACTGCGACGCCCTCACGCCCTTCTACTACTCGGAGCAGTTCCTCGTGCGCAACGCGCAGGGGCGTCTCGTGGCGGAAGACATACACGAGGCGATCAACGCGGTTGTGCTTGCGCAAGACACCATGGGCATACCGCCCATGCTCAAGATGATGCAGCTCTTTTGGGCGTTCGAGCGCACCACCACGCCCACCACGCCCGGATTCAAGGAGTGGGCGGCGACACTGCCAAAGAGCGTGCTTGCGCTCAACAGCGCGGAGTGGGCCGAGGTGGTCACCGACATAGTTACGGAGTGCTTTTTTCCGCAGGAAGCTTCATCGGACGTGGGAGCCACGGCAGACGGGGCGGACGATGCCGCCCCTACCGAGGGAGCTTAAAGAGCGGCCCGGCATCGTGTGGCTCTACACGTGCCGCATGGCGGGGCTTGGCATGGCGGACCTCAAAGGCATGCGCATCGACACCGCCGAGGCGCTCATGGAGCTTGACGAGTTCGTGCAGGATTCGATCTACAACAGCAAGGAACGCGAGGAACAGCAGAGCGCCGAGGACGCGTTCTGGAGCCTGTAAGCATCGCGGCGGCTCACTTTGCCATGCTGAGTGAGCCGCTTCATGTGCTTATGAGCCTTGACAACAGCATAAGGAGGGCAACCCATGGCCGTAACCTATGCGGGCCTGACTATTGAGTTTGGCGGCGACACAAAGGGCTTGAGCGATGCCCTCAAGAAGATTCAGGGCGAGGCGAAGCCCACAAACTCAGACCTAAAGGCCCTCGAAAAGAGCCTGAAATTCAATCCCGGCCCTACCGACCTGCTGGCACCGAAGGTGCGCAACCTCAACCAGGCGTACGACGAGACGAAGAGCAAGCTCGACGCCTACA
>JAFUBJ010000203.1 GCA_017460265.1 Atopobiaceae bacterium
AGAGCCTGACGCTGAGGGCGAGCTGACGCGGGTGCAGGCAACCGCTCCGCGTGGTGTCCAGACCAAGGTTGACCTGGGCATCGTCCGTTATCACTTTGAGGTAGGTGCCGGTAAGGAAAGCTTCATCTGGGCATAGCCTCGTGAAAGGGAAGCTCGTTGCCTTCCGGACGTCCGGGACGGAGTCATCTGATCTGGGCGTCCAGCTATCGTTTGGCGCGTTTGCTTGGTATCATCAAAGTGTTGTGTAGTCACCATGCGAAAGGAGCATGACATGGCATTTCCTGATGGGTTCTTGTGGGGCGGCGCCGTCGCGGCAAACCAATGGGAAGGCGGATGGCAGGAGGGTGGTCGCGGCCCTGCGCTGACCGACGTCACCACCGGCGGCACTGTCGACACCCCACGTATGATCACCTACATCGACAAGGACGGGAAGCACTGCGCCGCGCCGAGCCATGGCTTCAAGCTCCCCGAGGGCGCCAAGTACGCGGTGCTCCCCGAGTACCACTATCCCAACCACGACGCCGTGGATGGCTATCACCACTACAAGGAGGACATCGCGCTCTTTGGCGAGATGGGCTTCAAGCAGTTCCGCATGTCCATCTCCTGGAGCCGTCTGTTCCCCACGGGCCTGGAGAAGGAGCCCAATGCCGAGGGCGTGGCCTTCTATAAGGACATGTTCAAGGAGATGCATGCAAACGGCATCGAGCCGCTCGTCACCATCTGGCACTTCGACACGCCCATGTACCTTGAGGAGCACTGCGGCGGCTGGAACAACCGTGAGACCATCGACCACTACGTGCGCTTTGCCTCTGCCTGCTTCAACGAGTTCAAGGGCCTCGTGCATCACTGGCTGACCTTCAACGAGATCAACAACCCCATCCAGTTCATCGACATGAACCCCCATGCGACGGACGAGGACTTTGCCGCCGCCTACCAGCTGTTGCACTACCAGTTTGTGGCGTCCGCCAAGGCCGTGCAGATCGGCCATGCCATCGACCAGGACAACAAGATCGGCTGCATGATCTGCGGCATCACCTGGTATCCTGCCACCTGCGACCCGGCCGACATCCTCGCGTGCCGCCACGCGCAGGAGAAGAACATCTTCTATTGCGGCGACGTGCAGGTCTTTGGCGAGTACGGCACCTATGCCACGCGCCTGTGGAACGACCACAACGTGGACCTCGACATCACCGACCAGGACCTCGTCGACCTGAGCCTGGGAACCGTGGACTTCTACACCTTCAGCTACTACATGAGCCAGCTCGTCACCACGCACAAGGTGACCGACATGGTGAGCGGCAACTTCTCTGCCGGCGCCCGCAACGAGTACCTCAAGTACTCCGACTGGGGCTGGGCAACCGACGCTACCGGCCTGCAGTACTACCTCGAGACCGCCTATGACCGCTATCAGGTGCCCCTGATGGTCGTGGAGAACGGTCTGGGTGCGTACGACACGGTCGAGGAGGACGGCTCCATTCACGACCCGTTCCGCATCGAATACTATCGCGAGCACATCGAGGCCATGCAGCGCGCCATCGACAACGGCGTCGACCTGTGGGGCTACACCACGTGGGGCTGCATCGACGTCGTGTCCGCCGGCACTGGCGAGATGCGCAAGCGCTACGGCTTCATCTACGTGGACATGGACGACGAGGGCAAGGGCTCCATGGCCCGCAGCCGCAAGGACTCCTTCTTCTGGTACAAGAAGGTCATCGCTTCCAACGGCGAGGACCTGAGCGACCTGGACTAAGGTGTTTGCTTGCGCTCGTTTGAGCGAAGGGGCCGTGGCGGACTTTCGCCGCGGCCCTTTTTCTCTGGCGCATGAACGTTGCGTTGCTCGTGTGGCTTAAGCAGGTATGATGCATGTGGGCGTGTTGAGAATGGAGGGCTCGCATGGCAAAAAGAACCGTGAGAAACGGTTTGACAAGGATGAGGGCATTCTGTCTGATTTGCCTTGCCGTATGCCTCAGCCTGCTTGTGGTCTCCGGGCGCGCATGGGCAGAGGAGACACCTGAGGAAGCTGGTCAGGATGCCACGGCTGACGTCGAGCTCGTCACGGAAGATGTGCCAGAATTGGCTGGCGAAGCCGAGGACGAAGCCTCCATTGAGAGCCTTGATGTGGACGATCCAGCTGAAGAGTCCGTCACGGCTGATGACGAGCTGGACACGGAGCATGCGGAAGCATTGCTTCCCGAGACAGAAGTCCAGCCTGAGGCGTCCCTCATTGCCCAAGACTCCGATTCGGCTACGCAGGACAACGGCATTCCCGCCCTTCGGCTGACCATCGATCCCGATGAGTACCAAAAGATGATTGACTCGCCGAATCATGAGTACCGGGCCGCCGGCGCCACGATCAGCCTCGACGTGCCCGACGGATACGCAGGCGAGTTCAGCTCGACCGAGCTGCCCGACCGCGAGAACCTCTCTCTGGAGTACATCCGCGGGCGGGGCGACTCGACATGGGGCGACGCCAAGCATCCGTGCGAGTTCCAGCGTGACCAGCAGGCGGCGCTCCTGGGCCGGGGAAGGGG
>JAFUBJ010000204.1 GCA_017460265.1 Atopobiaceae bacterium
AGCTCATGTCGGCAACCCACAGCGGAATGGAGTCGAAGCCCTCCTTTGGTGCTGCTGGTGCAAAGCCTGTTCCATCTCCCAGCCCATCGATGGCGATGGCGTCGTGGTTATGGCGATCGGGAATTGTGGTGAAGTCAAAGCGCATAGCGGTCCCTTCGGTGAGCAAGTCGATTGCTTTCATTCTAATGCACTTGAAAGGTAGTGTCGGCAAGATATAGAGAACATTTGTTAGAAACTGGTACAAATGTTCTTGACAGGCACCTTTGCATCCATTAGAATGGCTTCAAGCCTTTAAGGCCCGGCCTTCAAGCGTTACAGGGTCAGAGAGATGAGAGAGAGCGCCGGCGTTGGCGAATGGGTCACGGGAGCTCTCGCAATGAGACTGGTACATAATTCCCTTCCATTGCCTGGAGCCTCTCATGTCTCTCTATGCCACAGCGTCTCGCACGCATACCCACACCAACAGTCGCAGTCCACCACATTCATGGTTAGCTAGGTCTTTTCCAAATACAACATGAAAGGCTCAACCATGAAGGACTTGCAGGTGGAGTATCCCATCACCAACCGGTACACCTTCGCAAAGGTGTTTAGCGATCCAGACAACGTACAGCCTCTGCTCGAGGCAGTGCTTGGAGTACCAATCGGCGAGATTCGTATGGTGGTGCCAGAGCACTCGGTAGAGCCGTCGCTGCGTGGCAGAGGCGTGCGTATGGACGTGTTCGTAGAGGATGGATCGGGCACCGTCTATGACGTGGAGATGCAAAACGCCAACGAGGGAAACCTCGAGCTTCGTTCGCGGTACCTGCTCTCATCGTTTGACAGGGACCGCATCATGAGGGGAGAGGACTACATCGAACTAAGCAATAGCGTGGTCATCTTTGTGTGCGACTTTGACCCCATTGGTCTTGGGGACCGCATGTATGTGATAAAGCCCGCGATAGTCAATCGCTGGCAAGTGTTTGATGACGGCACCACGCGCATCTTTCTCAATGCAAAAGGGGCCTCGGACGAGCAATCGTCTCCTGACCTTGCAGATAAGCCTCGTATCGCCTCGTTCCTGTCTTACATCGACGGAGGTGATACGATGGGTGATGAGTGGATCGAGAGCATCGACTCGCAGGTCAGGGCTTTGAACGCAGACGTTGGTTGGAGGCAGACGGTGCTTGGGCTTCAGCTTGAATTTGAACACGCTCGGCGTCTTGCGCAAAAGGAGGGCCATGCGGCGGGACTTGCCGAAGGCCGCGAGGCGGGGCTTGCCGAAGGCCGCGAGGCGGGGCTTGCCGAAGGCCGCGAGGCGGGCCTTGCCGAAGGCCGCGAGGCAGGACTTGCCGAAGGCCGGGAAGAAGCTGCTCGCATAGACGCCGCGCTAGTAGATGCCCTATCTGATGCAGGAAGGCTTGATGAGCTTGCGGACGCCCTTCGTCTGCCCGAGAAGAAAGAACAATTGCTCAAGGAGTTTGGCATCTCCTAGCTATGTGACCGTATAAGGGGCGGTGGCCAAGGGAAGACCTTTGGCCACCGCCGTCCTAGCGCATGAATTGACGTCCGTCTTCCCATTCTGAACGCAGGATGCTGTAGACCGAAACATCAGACAGGCCCACATTGCATAGCGCCGCCTGTCTCAGCGTTCCTTCAAAGGAGAGGCCGCATGCCTTCATAACGTGACCTGAACGTGGGTTACGTACATCGTGCTTTGCGCAGATGCGGTTGACGTCTGTATGTGCGAAGAGATAGCTAACGACAGCGGAGAGCGCCTCGGTCATAAGGCCGTCGTGCCACCATCTCTTTCCCAGGCAGTAGCCGATCTCCATGGCCCCGACTGTCTCGTCAATAGACACGACGCTGATCGAGCCTACGGGCTCTTCGATGTCACGGAGTTCGATGGCCCATTGGTATGACGCGGGATCGCAATAGCTGTGAATCCAGCTTTCGATGATGCTTCGAGTCTCGTCCTCGTTGGAGTGTGGCTGCCAAGTGAGAAAGTGGCTGACCTCAGCGTCGTTGCACCAGTTGCGATATGCCGGTTCGACATCTTGAGAAGTGAATGCTCTGAGGATTAAGCGATCTGTGGAGACGGACTGGGTTCCAGCGTGGTTCATGTTCGGTCCTTCGCTTGCGAATGCATACCGAGAGCTCCCTTGCGGGGAATGGCTCCTCCTTGGTACGGTGAGAGCCTGTAGAGAGCATATCAAGTCGGGAGGAAAGATGCACATCGTACGCGTTCCTAACGAAAGGAAGCTCGACTATCGCGATCTGCTGCTTCTTGCTGACGAGCAGTGGGATCTCGTGGAGCGCTATCTGTGGCGCGGCGAGATGTGGGCGCTTATGGATGATGGGGAAGTACGCGCTGAGTGTGTGGTGACCGATGAGGGCGATGGCCTGTGCGAGGCTAAGAACGTGGCAGTTCTGCCCGCCTGGCAGCGGAAGGGTTACGGACGAGCGCTCATATCGCATGTGCAGCGCATGTACGCTGGACGTTTTTCGAGGCTGCGCATCTGCACGGGAGACAGTCCGCTGACGGTGCCCTTCTATGAAAGCTGCGGGCTGGGTGTCGTCGATCGCGATGAGGGCTATCTGCTGCGTGCTTATGACCATCCCATCTTTGAGGCGGGTAGGCAGATAACCGACCTTGTGGTGCTTGAGCAGGACCTTTGGGCCTTTGCCCGTCCGCGTACGGTTATTACCACAGACGGTGAGGTTGATGACCAGAACTCGTTCATTCGTGCCTTGCTCTACGCTAACGATATGGATGTGGCAGGGATTGTGCTCACAAGCTCGGTGTTTCACTATGCTGGCAGCCCTGAAAAGGGAATCGAGCCCTTCCGCTGGACAGGGTCGACGTGGCCCTTTGAGATGATTGATCGCTATGAGGCGTGCTATGACTGCCTCGTAGTCCATGACGGGCGCTATCCCGACCCTGATTACCTTCGTGCGCACACCAAGATTGGCAACATCTCGTACAAAGGTGAGATGGATGAAGTCACCGACGGATCGGAGTTTCTTGTAGAGCT
>JAFUBJ010000205.1 GCA_017460265.1 Atopobiaceae bacterium
GGAGGCGCTGGACTGGGGCCTCACCCAGTCGGTGGCCATCGCCAACTACCACCTCCTCTTCCTGGGCAAGAAGGCCTCCAGCTCCGGCTCGGTCAAGCCTCCCATGGCGATGGAGCTGCTCGACTGGTACCTGCCCGAGCAGCTGCGCGCCCACTGGCTGAGCCTGGGGCTCGACCAGAAGGCCGTGAGCTTCTCGCCCAAGGCGTTTGACACCAGCGTGAGCCACAAGGACAAGAAGACCGGCGAGGACGTCTTGGTGAAGGACGACCCGCGCGTGGTTGACCCCGCCCTCAAGGAGAGCGCTTTCTTGACCAACATCTTCAACCGCATGGCGCGCAGCTGCCTCTATGGCGCAGCCAACGCCTGTGGCGGCCACCTGCCCGTTGCCGAGCCGCATGCCGAGGTGGTGGAGGCCTGCAAGAAGGCGACGCTCGACTACGAGCGCTGTGCGCACGGCTTTGACGCGCACGGGTCCCTTGCCGTGGTCGAGGAGTTTGCCCGTGCCGAGAACAAGCGCTGGGGCGACGCAAGCAAGGCCGCCAAGGGTGACGACGCCGCCTACGACCAGGCCCTTGCCGACGCCTTCTGTGCGCTGCGCACCACCTGCCTGCTCATGCATCCCGTGGTCCCCGCTGGCTGCGAGCTCATTGCGAGCTACCTCAACTTTGGGAGCGACCTCTTCTTCTCGTGGGAGCATGCGCTGGAAGGGCCGGTGGAGCTTGCCGCCGTGCTGGGAGAGACGCCCGAGCAACACGCGCTCGTCGAGCTTCCCCCGCGCTTTGACTTCTTCAAGAAGCACGAGAGCCAGGGGAAGTAGCCATGGTCCCGCAGATTCCGGTTCCCTACCGCACGACTACCTACGCCTTCCCTGCGGCGCCCATGCACTATGCGCAGCGCATCGTCATGCCTGACGGAGCCGACCTTGCAACCTTCGTGTATGGCCCGCAGGACGCATCGCTCGCAGAGCTGCTTGCCAACTCCCCCGTGCTTGCGCTGCACGGCAACGGCGGGTCGCACGCCACCTTTGCCGCCGTCATCGACCGTCTCTGCGCGGCCGGCAAGGGCGTCATAGCCTTTGACGGACGCGCCCAGGGGCAGTCGGGACGCGGCACGCTGCCCCTCACCTATGAGCTCTTTGCTGCCGACGCCCTTTGCGTGCTCGATGCGCTGGGCGTAAGCCAGACACACGTGGTGGGCCATTCCGACGGTGGCATCGAGGCGCTGATCTTGGCGCGCGACCATGCCGATCGCGTCCTGTCCATCGTGGCGGGAGGGGCAAACATCACGCCTGAGGGCGTCGTCGAGGACCCTTCGTGGGATACATCGGGCTCTGCCGCCACCAACCAGGCATGGGCGGCGTTCATGGACGAGCCGGATCTTCCCGCGCAGGTCGACCCCGCCCTTCTGCCACAGGCGCAGGAGGCTCGCCTTTCTGGCGAGCTTTTGCAGCTCATGCTTGACGAGCCGCACATTCAGGCAACGTCCCTTGCCACCATCTCCTGCCCCGCATGCGTGCTGGTGGGAGAGCACGACTGCATCGCCTGGGAAGAGACCGAGGCCATTGCCTCTGCCATTCCCGGCGCGCGCCTGGTTGTGGTGCCCGGAGTGGGACACAGCCTGCCGCGCATGGCACCCGACAGCGTTGCCTGCCAAGTCCTCATCAACATCGTCCTTTCCAACTGACGAGGATTGCCGAAGGCGTAGATAGCTGTCTGAGACCACGTGGAGCCCATGGCGTTATGCCTGGGCTCCATGCGTTTTGCCCTACTTCCGTTCAATGAGGAAGTCGCAATGGCTGGCACCCTTGGCCAGCGTGCCCTTGCGCACAAAGCGAATGCCATCGAGGTCGCCATAGCAGATCTCGTCGTTGCGACAGAAGAGCTGGCAGAGCTCGGGCGCTCCCATCTGGGCAAAGGTTCGATGGTAAGGACAAGTCAGCACATCGTAGGCGATGCGGTCGGGCGTGCATTCGTGCATAGCGTTCACGTAGCCCTGCTTCTCGCCGAAAGCCAAGCCCACCACCTTGCCAAAGGCGCGCATGAAGAAGCCGCGCCCTCCCGGCAACGCCACGATGAGTCTGAAGGCCTTGGACGCGTTGGCGGAGTACTCGGCCATGTAGTCATCCACCATCCGAAACGCCTCGTCCTTACCAAAGGCATCGGTCAGCTCGAAGTAGAGGGCGCAGGTGGGAAGAACGAACCCTTCCACTTGCGGCCTCTCCCCTTTGGGCAGCCGCTTAGACTGGGTCAGCATGCCGTCCAGCCTGCGCTCTGCGCGCACCCAAAGAGCCGCCGCCCCATCCGTACCCAGCCGGTCCACCAGCTGGGCCAACAGCGTGTCATACTTCCTGCCCTTCAGCAGCTCTTTTGAAGACCTGCCCATCGCTCGTTCCTCTCATTCAGTCCATTTATAAAAAATAGTGTACCCTTTGCCAAAACTATTCGGCCTCTCCAAAACAGAGTCCAAATAGTTGCCGTAAAGGGTACACTAATCACTTTCGATATGTCGGATGTTCGATGCCTCGTGCTTAATCGTCCATCTTGATGGAGACAATCACCGGTTGGTTCTGGGGAGCAACGGTACCGTTGTTATCTTCGACGCTGACCCCCTCGGCAATGGCATCGACGACGTCCATACCC
>JAFUBJ010000206.1 GCA_017460265.1 Atopobiaceae bacterium
AGGCCGAGGCAGCTGCCGCGGCACTACAAGCACAGCGTCTCATAGCGCGTCATGAGGTCACACAAGATGAGCTGTCGGAAGGGGACCTCGGCGACGTCGTCGAGGTGGAGTCGCGTTGGGTCGACAACGAGCGCTGGCGTGGCTGGCTTGCCTATGTCGTCGCTCAGAACTTTCGTTGCAAGGCGTACTACAAGAAGGGTCCGCATCCTCGCCTTGACGTCTTCGTCGGACACGAGCTTGACGCTCGTGCGGCAGAGCTGACTTACACCCACCTGTCGCAAGTAGCACTGCGTCTTTGCGGTCGAGTCGAGCGCAGATATCGCGCAATGTACGGAACCGCACGCGGTGTCCGTCATGCGTACATGTCGGGATTCGTGGATGGGATTCGCGAGGAGCTCGAGCGCGGTACGCAGGCCCTCATGCTCGTGCGTCAGCAAGACGTCGACGACTACTTCGATGAGCTCTCGCACAACTTCTCAACGGAGAGGAAGCGTCGCGTCATCAAGGTGCCTCACGACCATAAGGCGATCTATGCCGACGGTCATGAGTGCGGCGTCGACGCCGTCCGCAAGAGCCGCGTCGGCGGCCAGAAGGGTCTCGCGTCATAGCGAACGTGATTCGACTCTTCTGATCGCTAATGTGCTGACGCATGTGATGTGTTCAAATTTAAGGTATGACCGTTAACCTACGTCAGTAGTAGATGATGACACGCCGTGCTTCCACATCGCGCGGTGACGCTTTGAGACAAGGTCATGTTTGTCAACGAGTGTCATTAGACATATTTGAATAAGTGGCTATTCAATAATTGGCAAAAGGGCGGCGATGAGCAAAACGCGCCGAGCCGCTCTTTTGTGTTATCTGCTCACTTGTTGAAGGCAATGCTCGCTCTTGAGTTTTTGCGAAGTTCTCAAAGCAACCTCATGCCCGAGAGGATGTCGTTCGCGAGCAGAAACGCAAATCTATGCGTAGTGGTACCGACGTGAGGGTAGGGCAGAGGTGAGGCAAAGTCGTGCCGAGCATACCGCGCGCTAACGCGTGTCGAACGCAACGAGGCGCGGGCCCGAGGCGCATAGCACGATGAAGCGGCTTGGCATGTGGATCGGACCAAGCGAAACTCTCATCTTTCGGTGGGCACTTGAGATGTTCCGATCCAAGGGAAGATCTGCATTTGCGGCTTTCAGCCGCCCTCCGGAAGCAACATCAAAAGTTGAACATGGGAAAACGCTCTGCTTCCGGAGGGCCAGAGACGCCCTTTGCTATACAAATTCCGCAAACGTGCCACCAAAAAGGTGGCCCGAAAGCGGAGATTTGCCGCAAAGCGCAGAAACTCACCAGTTTCTTACGAATTGCTATACAATCGTAAGAAACGGAACGCTCGACTGCCCCTTTGGGTCACCTCGCTGAGTTTCGTTCGTGGGCTTCCGCCCACACCTGGCACCCTCCGACGGAGGGTGAGAGAAAAAAGGTTTCCGCTCCAAGCCAACAGGAAACCGGGAATGACCAACAGGGATGGTGAGGGACATGTGTGCCCTTCGTCGACCGAGGCGCATGCACGGTCGCAAGATGATGCAAATCAACTTCCGAGTGGGGGAGTGGGAGAAGGAGCGTCTTGACGAACTCGTCAAGAAAAGCGGTCTCTCGCAAACCGAGTATCTTCTCTCTTCGACCGTCTATGCCGACAGCGTGTCGGGTCTCAACTACGAACAGCTTCAACGAATCTCTGACGAACTACGTGCACAAGGCGTGAACCTGAACCAGGCGATGCGTCTCGCAAACACGTTGCACATGGAAGGTCGCGACGGTCAGGCGCGTGGAGCGATTCGTGAAATCGTAGAAATGCGCAAGTCGCTTGAGATCGTGCAGAACGAACTGTATGTCGCCATACGAGACGCGAGGCCGCACCGCTTCTCTCCTGAGGACGCTACCGACATCGAGTCGTACGTCGATGACGACATCGAGGACGAGTGGTGAGTTCATGGCGATGCTGAAGACCATCACGCCGAAGAGTGTGACGCTTCACGGTGCGCGTTCGGCAACCGAGACCCTCGCGTCATACCTCAAGAGCAATGACGGCCGGAGTCAGAACGCGTCGCGTCTTCTCGCGATATCGCGCTATCTCGCGTTTGGGCAAAGCGGTCGCGACGATCGCATTGTCCTTCACGACCATTCCGATGACATCCTCACGGATGACACGAGGGAGTGGGTGCGAGAGTTCATCTTGGTCAAGGAGGCTTATCACCAACTCTCCGGCATTCCGTACTATCACTTCATCATATCGCCCGATCCCAACGACAAGGTCTCGGCACAAGAGTGCCTCGCCCTTGCTCGCGAGTGGATGAGCGAATGCTATCCCGATGCACAATGGTTCGCCGCCATCCATGACGATAACGCCAACCACATCACGCATGCGCACATCGTCGTGAACTCCGTCTTGCCTTCGTCGGGAAAGAAGATCCATCGCACGAAGCGTGACATCGATCGCGAGGCGCAGGTGCTGCAGCGGCTCTGTGAGAGCCATTCGCTCACGCCGTTGCCTGACTTGGTCGAGCGTCGCAAGATGATGGCAACGCTTGGGAGTGAGGTCTCCCACGCTCACGCGAAGTCTGCGGAGAACGCCGAACGGGCTATCGTCGCTCGAGGTGGCAAGTCCTACAAGGCAGCGATTCGTGACGCGATAAACGAGGCGGCTCGCAAGTCCTACTCTTGGCAGGAGTTCACCGTGCGACTCGCCGACTTTGGTGTGACGACGCGTCGCACGCGCAAAGGCGTCACCTACATATATGAGAACTGGGAAGGGAACGGCGCGAGAAGGGTTCCTTCCTCTAAGCTGGGAAAGGCCTACACGGAGTCCGGCGTTCTCGAAAGGCTAGGTTATAGATACGACGCGATCGTCGGCGTGCGCGACGCTGCAGACGCCGTGTCGCTCAGGCCAATGCGCAAGGCCTACATTCTCGCTTCGGCACGAATCTCGTACAAGCGCGCGCGGCCGCAGGCGCGTCATCGTGGTCCTGACGGTCGCGTCAAGTACGAGACTCTTGACGAGGTTCTCGTGACGCGAGTTGCCCGCAACAGAAGGCGTCGCGAGTTCGAGGAGATCATTTCCACTCTGGTGACATTGCAGAAGGGCGGATATTCCT
This sequence comes from Atopobiaceae bacterium, assembly GCA_017460265.1. Classification (GTDB taxonomy): domain Bacteria; phylum Actinomycetota; class Coriobacteriia; order Coriobacteriales; family Atopobiaceae; genus UBA1367. Next base: position 3,138 of record JAFUBJ010000206.1, read on the forward strand.
CCATGGCCGAGCTCCGCTCGCACATGGAGGATGTTGCCGAGATGGCCGCGACAGCCGACATGAACCTCGACGAGCTTGAGAGGACGGACGAGCATCTGACGAAGATGCTCCAGATGATGCTCGGCATGGATGCTCGCAAAGCCGAGCTTCGTCGTGTGGAGGCGAAGCGAACCTGGAATCCAACCGAACGTGCACGGCGCAAGGAGTTACGTGAGGCGATCGAGACTGACGAGCGATGGTTGTCCGAGCAACTTGACGAGGCACATCTCTGGGCCGAGTCTCGAGGTATCTCGTCAGACATCGACCCGCAGACCCTCGTCGCGGACATGTTGACCGAGACGAGGGCCGAGCGAGCCCATGCGACGAGCGCTGCTCGTCGCGAGCACGAGGAGCTCGACAGGCTCGTCTTGGCGAACCGCGTGATGACCGAGCTCGAGGGGCCGCACAGAGAACTGATCGTGGAGCGCAGGACGAGCGTTAGGGTGACGATAAGGGGAGGTGCGCCAATGCGAAGAGGCATGGAGCTGCCTGCTGCGGAGAAGGCACATTACAAGGACGAGGACTGGCAGAGACTTGCCGAGAGTGTCGGCGAGCAGATCGGTGACAGCAGGACTATTGCCGAGGCCTCCGCTCTCGTCGTGGAGGAAGAGCGTAGGCGCCGCGCCGAGTCTGACAGCTGGATGCGAGCGCACGGGATCGACCCGACGACCGCGCGCCCCGTCGACCTTGTGGACTCCGGCCGTCAGCTCCGCCATCAGGACGGGTCCGGGAGGTCGCGTCGTTCTGGTGACGAGAGCCCGCAGCAATAGCCTCATCGAAAGGAATTACCAATGGCAGCTAACGACCTGAACATCAAGATCGTCTACGAGACGGGCAGCTTTGAGGTCATCACCTCGCCCGACGTCTCCTTCTCGGACGACTTCTGCCACCAAAGCGAGTACGTTGACCTCTCGAACCCTGACGAGGGAATCTTCTGGGAGCGGAGCGCGGTCTTCCTCAGTGACGACAGCGACCCGGACTCCGACGACCCTGAGGAAG
>JAFUBJ010000207.1 GCA_017460265.1 Atopobiaceae bacterium
CATCACGGGAACTCCCGCCTCGGCAAGCCGACGGACAGAGATGTCGAGACCCCTTGAACGCAGCCACGAAAGGTCTGCCATCGTCGCCTTGGTTCCCGGAATGATGAGCAGGTCAGGAACTCCCAGCTCCGAAGCCGACCCCACGTAACGGACGCTGACACCATCCATCGCGTCAAGGGCGATGAAGTCCGTGAAGTTCGAGATCTTGGGAAGGCGGATCACGGCCACGTCCAAAAGGGCTCCACACTGTCGCTGCCCAAGACGCTCTGACATGCTGTCCTCGTCGTCCAAGTCGACGTCCAGGTAGGGAATGAGCCCGGCAACCGGCACGCCGCACTTCGTCTGCAGGATTTCCAGGCCCTCGTCAAAGAGCGTCGGGTCACCCCGGAACTTGTTGACCACCGTGGCCTTGACCATGGCGCGCTCGTCTTCGTCGAGAAGCGCCATGGTTCCCACAAGCTGAGCAAACACGCCACCTCGATCGATGTCCCCCACAAGCATGACGGGAGACGACGCCATCTTTGCCATGCCCATGTTGACGATGTCGTCACGCTTGAGGTTGAGCTCGACGGGGCTGCCCGCCCCCTCGATGACGATGACGTCAAACTCGTTGGCAAGCTCACGATACGCTGACATGATCCGGTCTTTGAGCGTTCGCTTGAAGGCGAAGTACTCCCTTGCGGGCATGGTGGCGACCGGCTTGCCGCAAACGATGACCTGGCTCCCCGTATCGCTCGTGGGCTTGAGCAGGATGGGGTTCATGGCGGCAAGCGGCTCGATGCCCGCCGCTTCGGCCTGCATTGCCTGGGCACGGCCCATCTCGAGACCCTCGCGCGTGATCGCGGAGTTCAGGGCCATGTTCTGGGACTTGAACGGGGCAACCCGCATGCCGTCTTGCGCAAGCACGCGGCAGAGCCCCGCTACGAGGAGGCTCTTGCCTGCCCCAGACATCGTGCCCTGGATCATGATTGCCTTGGCACCCATCACGCCTCGCCTCCCGCTCTCTCGCCCTCGTCCCAACCTTGGGAAAGGACGCCAAGCGCACCGATGAGCTGCTCGTCTTCTTCGAAGCTGCGGACCGCGACACGATACCAGCGGTTGCCCAGGCCCCTGAAGTTGTCACAGGGGCGAATGAGGATCCTACGTCGCAGCAGGCGCTCGTACAGCCCCTCGGGACCCTCGAAGAGCAAGTAGCTTGCGTCTGAGGGGAGCACGTGCAGGCCAAGCCCCAGAAGCGCAGCGGACAAACGCTCCCGCTCCCTCGCCACCAACTCTTGGCTCTTGGCAAGGTAGCCCTCGTCTTGCAGGCTCGCCACGCCCGCCAGCTGAGCGGGGACGCTCACCGCCCAAGGCTGCCCCGCGGCGCGCATGGCAGACAGCAGCTCCTTGTTGGAGCTGAGCGCGTAGCCCACGCGAAGCCCCGCGAGGGCATAGGTCTTGGTCAACGCCTTCACGATGACAAGGTTCTCGAACTCGTGCAGAAGGGCGTTTGAGCCGCCTCCGCCCGCAAGGTCGACAAAGCACTCGTCAAGGACCACGACGGCGCCTGCCTCACGAGCTCGCATAAGGCAGGAACGTATGATGCCCTCGCTGACACGAAGACCGGTCGGATTGTTGGGATTGGCAATAAAGACAAGGTCAACGTCCTTGTCGATGCATTCTGCAAAGCGTTCCGTCACACGAAAGCCATCCGCATGCCTGAGCTCGTGCCATGTGAGGTCGGCTCCCGCCTGTTCGCATGCCTGCTCGTATCCCGAGTAGCACGGGGCGCATGCCAATGCCCTCTTTGGCTTCGCTGCCAAACAGACTCGCGCAAAGGCGTCAGTCGCTCCGGCGCACGCAAGGACCTCCTCCTGTTTGAGGTGCTCAAAGTGCGCTATTGCCTCCGTGAGCTTCTGGCTCGCGGGGTCGGGATAGCGTTCGAAGCCGTCAAGCCCCTCTACCAGCGCCCGTTTTGCCGCATCTGGCATTCCCATCGGGTTGATGTTTGCCGAGAAGTCCAAGACGCCAGGATGGGTGTAGATGTCTCCCCCGTGTTCGAACCGCCTCACGCTACCACCTCCCCATGCACGACTGCACGGCCCACGAAAGCGCGAGAGCAAGCACGAGCGCCAGCGTCGCAGTCGCGGCAAGCAGCCGATTTGCCGCCAAGATGTCCTTGGGCTCGATGGGACGCAGGTCGTCGCCAATCGTGGGCTTCTTCACCAGCTTGCCGAAATAGCTCGCTGGCCCGGCCAGCATCACGCCCAAGGCCCCCGCACAGGCGGCCTCCGGCCATCCCGCGTTGGGAGAGGAGTGCCTGGCATGGTCCCTCACCATGATGCGCCAGGCACCGGCGCGGTCCAGCTTTGCAAGCGGCGCCGCCAAGCACATGAGCAGGCCCGTAATGCGCGCCGGAGCCCAGTTGAAGACGTCATCAAGGTGCGCCGCGACCGTGCCCAGATAGCGATAGGCGTCGTTTTTGTAGCCGACCATCGAGTCCATGGTGTTGGCAGCCTTGTACAGCACCCCCGCGACCGGACCTCCCACCGCCATGAAGAGCAGCGGGGCAACAAAGCCATCGGACGCGTTTTCAGCAACGGTCTCGACGGCGGCGCGGGTGACTCCCGCCTCGTCGAGGGTCTGCGTGTCGCGGCCAACGATCATCGAGACGGCCTTTCGCGCCGCCTCCAGCCCCTCATCCTGGAGGGCATGATAGACGCGCCGCGCCTCGATGCCAAGCTGTCGGGCAGCCAGCATCTGGTAGCAGACAAACGTCTCGACCGCAAAGCCAACCAGCGGAGATGAGGCCCACGCCACGCGAAGCACGACGACACAGGCCACGCATGACAGCGTGAGCACCACGGCCGCCAAGGCCGCTCCAGCCACGCGCTCTCCCTTGGGCGTTGCCGGAAAGCACCTGCGCACCCCGGCCTCCGCCTTCTCTATGAGCCTCCCGATGAGCCTGATGATGTGCGGCATGGAATAGGGGTCGCCCAGAAGCGCGTCGAGCGCGCATGCGCAGACAAGTACGAGGACGCGCGTCATGCCGCACTCCCCCCGTCCGTGCCAAATGCCGCGCACGCGTCCACAAAGCGCCGTGCGGCCTGCGGGGCACCATACAGATTGATGTGGGGAAATCCCGCATACAACGTCTTGCTTTCCACCCCACAGGCCCATTCGACGTGACTCTGGGGCTTCCGCGCACAGAACCCCTGATCATCCCTCTCGGTTTGCCAATAGTGATACTCGTGCGCCCGAAGGCTCTCCCCCTTGTCCGCCAATAGGCCATCGCTGGCGGCGGTCAGCGTGACATAGCCAAACCGCCCAAGGCGCACGCCCTTTACGGCCTTCCCGGACAGGGCACCGACCATCGGCCACGACCTTCCCTCGTCATCCTCAAGCTCCTCATGGAGATAGAGGAAGCCGCCACACTCGGCAATGGTGGGCATGCCGCGCGAAACTGCCTCCGCGACCTCCGCTAGCAGGGGCTTGTTGGCACTCAGCTCTTGCGCATGGAGCTCCGGGTAGCCTCCGCCAAGGTAGAGGCCACTCGCCCCCTTTGGAAGATGGCTGTCTCTCAGGGGCGAGAAGAACTCAAGGCGGGCGCCCAGACGCCGCAACAGCTCGAGGCTGTCCTGATAGTAGAAGCTGAACGCCTCGTCGCGGGCGACGGCAATGACGGGGAACGAGGGGCTCGGTGCAGGTAGCGTCCTTGGATCGTAGGAGATCGCGGGGGCTTCCGCAGCAAGTCGCAGGACGGCATCGACGTCCAGGCTCTGCTCCAAGGCGTCGGCGACAAGGTCCACCTTCTCTTGGAGGTCCATGACCTCGGCGGCGTCCACGAGCCCCAGATGGCGGCTCTCGAGCCGGGCGCCCTCTATGCGCGGGAGGTAGCCCAGGACGGGAACGCCCGCCTCGCGTTCCACCATGCGCTTGAGGGATGGGAAGTACGACGCAGAGACGCGATTCAATATGACGCCGACAATTTGGGAGGGGTCCCGAAAACCCAAGAACCCCTTGACCTCGGCAGCCGTGGAAAGCGCCCTTCCCTGGGCATCCACAACAAGAAGCACAGGCGTCTGGGTCAAACGCGCGAGGTCCCAGGAGGAGGCATCGCTGCCCATGGCAATGCCATCGTAGTAGCCCATTGCCCCCTCAATGACCGTCAGGTCCACGTCTTCGGAGCCCGTGGCAAGGGTCTCGCGCACCAGCTCCTCCCCTTCCAGAAAGAGGTCGAGGCTTCTGGATGCCACCCCCAGCACGCGCGCGTGGAACGTAGGGTCAAGGTAGTCGGGGCCGCTCTTGCATGCCTGTAGGCGCAAGCCACGCCGTGACAGCAGGCGCATGAGCCCACAGGCGAGCGTCGTCTTGCCACAGCCACTTGACGTCCCTGCCACCAGGATGCGAGGGACCCGTGCCTCCGCGCCCCGAATGAAGGCACCGTCAGGAAGGGAGAGGGAAGAAACCTCTGGCGTACGGGGTCGCTCGTTTTCTACCAGCACCACCGAAAGTGGGTCAAAACTTCTGCAGGAAAGCTGGGCTGCCGTCCCTACGCTCAGGTGCTCGTCGGGGTACGAGAGGCGCTCGCCCACATGCACGCGCACCTCACCCAGGTCGCGGCGGACGAGCTCCGCGCACAGCTCCGAGGCCGACGTCGCTCCCCCCGTGAGGAAGAACGACCGAGCATGCGACTGCACCACCCCCGCGACATCGCACTCCTTTCCATGGGCCGACGTCGCATAGACATCCTGCCAAGGCAGCCCAAGCCGGGCGCAGAGGTACGAGAGGGAGGACACGCCCGGAATGACCTGTACGTCAAAGTCCTGCAAAAGGGGCAGAAGTGCCGTCGCGCCACTATAGAAGCCCACGTCACCGCTCATCACGACGCTAACCGTAGCGGCCGCAGACGAGCGAATCTCGTCGAGGATCGACCTCGACGAGACGAGCGCGACCTTTCTTCCCGGGAGCTCGGCGAGGGAATCGAGCAAGCGGCGTGAGCCAACGATGAGCTCGCTTTCCTCAAGCGCCCTCATTGCCCCACACGTCAAGGTGTCGGGGTTTCCCATGCCCAAGCCAATGACGTAGACCTTAGAGACCATAGCGCTCCTTCAGTAGGGTCTTGACCTCTTCGAGCGATGAGCCACCCTGCTCGCATGGCCGATCAATCACGATGACGTGCACACCGCATGCCTCTGCCGCCTTGACCTTTTCGTCAAAACCACCCGAGGCGCCCGATTGTTTGGTCACCAGGTGCCGTATGTCAAGCTGGCGCATCAGGGCCTCGTTCAGCTCTTTCGAGAAGGGGCCCTGCATGGCAATGACGTGGTTGGCGGGAATCCCGAGGCGCGCAGCGTGCTCGACGGCATCCGCGAGCGGGAGGATGCGCACGTAATGGCGCTCTTGGGCACTCGGCACGCCGTTCACATAGGTTTTAAGGTCCTTGCTGCCCGTTGTCAGGAGCACTTTTCCCCGCGTGGTCGCAAGCAGGTCCGCGGCTTCGACGGCATCTGAGACCAGGTCCCAAGGGCCGTCAGACTCTCCTCCCTCGCGCACGACGCGCACCACGTCTATGCCGCGCTCCTCGCCTAGCGAGGCAACGCTTTTGGTGATGTGCCGTGCATAGGGATGCGTCGCGTCGACGATGCAGCAGAAGTCATGCCGGTCAAGCAAGTCCAGCTTCTCCTCGTGGGAGAGCGGGCCGCAGAGGCGGGCCACGTTCTTGCTTTGGGGAAGCAGGCTTGCACCATAGTCTGTCGTCACGCAGGCGACCACGCTGCGGCCCCTGCTGTCCAGCCACTCCACCAGGGCACGGCCCTCGATCGTCCCGCCAAAGACCAAGACTTCCATCACGAGTCCCCCAGACGGTAGCCGCGGGGGGTGACCATGCGGCCGTTCACCACGCACGTCTGCGAATTGCCCACAAAGACACAGGTCAGCATGTCAGCCTGGGCATCCCTAAGCTCTTCCAGGGTGAGGACGCGGCGCTCCTCGCCCTCGCGTCCCACATTGCGGACGCACCCGCACACCGTCTTTGGCGAGCGCGCCTTCAGGAGCACGTCGCACGCACGTTGCAGATAGTCCTGCCTCCCCCGCGAGGAGGGATTGTACAAGGCGATGCAGAAGTCTGCCTGAGCAGCGGCCGTCAAGCGACGCTCTATGACCTCCCATGGCGTCATCAGGTCGGAAAGGGAGATGGAGCACCAGTCGTGCATGAGCGGGGCACCCAAGATCGCCGCGCCGCCATTTGCTGCCGTGACCCCGGGAATCACCTCAACCTCGACACCGGGATACTCCGGGGCAAGCTCAAGCAAGAGGCCCGCCATGCCATAGATGCCTGGGTCACCTGAACAGATGACAGCCACCCGTTTTCCTTCCGCAGCACGTTCGAGCGCCATCCTGCAGCGCTCCACCTCTCCCCTCATGCCCGTGGCAAGATACTCCTTGTGGGGAAAGTCCTTCTGGACGAGCTTCACGTAGGTGGTATAGCCAACGATGAGCTCGGCCGCCTCGAGGGCGGTTCGCGCGCGGAGCGTCATGTCGTCTCCGCCGCCGGGACCAATGCCGACGCAGGTCAATGTCATGGTTGGCCTCCTCTCGACACCATGGGTCCCGTTTCGTCAAAGGAAAGGCGCACATCGCGACAAGCCAGGGCTACCGTCACGCCGTCAAAGGTTCGCTTACCGACAATGAGGCTGCCTCCACCTGCGCAAGCCGCCCGCTCGCACACGTTGTCCACGCCCACCGTCTGGAAGACGAATTGGGAGGCAGAAAAGTCCCCTTCCACCGACGCGAGCTCGGAGGCCGTGAATGTCTTAAGCGGCACGTCCAGCCAGTCGGCAAGCGTGCGGAGACCCTCCTCGTCAGCCTTGATGTCTATGGTCGCAAGCTCACGTATGGCCTCGCGAGCCACGTTTGCCCGCATCAGGCATTTCTCAAGCGACGAGGCTAGGACCTCCGCCGGCGTTCCACGGCGACAGCCCATGCCAACCGTGACCACGCGCGGGACAAGCCTGAGCGTGTGCGCAAAGGGACGGATGCCCAGGCCTAACGAGACCGAGATGCCGTGTTCGCACATGCCGTCCTCATCCCAGACCAACCCCTCAGGGAGGGTGCCGTCAAGCGGCCAGTCGCTGCGGATGCCCACGGTCGCCCCTGCCAGCAAGCCTGCCGACACGGCCTTGGCCTCGTCGCGATCGCAAAGGACAAGCCCTTGCCTCGCTGCCCACTCGTCAACGGAGAAGATGCCGTTGACGTCGGTCGCCGTAGTGATGACCGGTTCGGCGCCACAGGATTGTGCCACCACGCGCGCCAAGGCGTTTGCGCCTCCCACATGTCCCGAGAGCAACGACACGGCAAAGCGCGCCCGCTCGTCGATCGCGACCACGGCGGGGTCTTCCATCTTGTCACGGACGAAGGGGGCAATCGAGCGAACGGCAATGCCGCAGGCCGAGACGAAGATCAGCGCGTCGGCAGCCGCAAATGCGCGTTCCGTCCAGAGTGAAAGGCTCTCGTATGCCTGAGCGCCATGCTCCTCTGCAAGACGAGAGGGACCGCTGACCTGCACGTCGTGTTTCTGTCCACGCAGGGCGCTCGCAATGCTCTTTGCGAGCGTCATCCCACGAGAGGTAAAGGCGACGATCTCCACCCTCATTGCTCGGCACTCCCCTCGGCATGTCGATATCCATGGGCAAAGCCCGGGTCGTACAGCCTTGATCGGTCGCCTTGTCCGCTCAGAACCTCCCCCACCACGACCAGGGCGGTTCGCGTAACGGCATGTTCCTCTGCGCAACGCGCGAGCGTACCCACCGTGCACCTAAAGACTGCTTCGTCGGGCCATGTTGCACGGTAGACGATTGCGGCCGGTGTCTCCGCGGGATACCCTCCCAGGAGCAGCTCCTCCTGTGCCTGCTCGAGCAGGCCCGCAGAGAGGAAGAGCGCCATCGTGCAGCCATGGGCCGCCAAGAGGCTCAGTCGCTCACGTTCGGGCACGGGAGTCCGGCCCTCGGCACGCGTCACGATGAGCGACTGGGAGACACCGGGCCGCGTGAGCTCGCAGCCGAGTGCGGCTGTCGCGCCAAAGAGCGAAGACACGCCCGGGACCACCTCGTAGGCTATCTCCAGACGATCAAGCTCCATCATCTGCTCGGCAATTGCCCCGTAGAGGGCGGGATCACCTGTGTGAAGGCGGACGCAGTCCTTGCCCGCCGCGTCTGCCGCGCGCATGACCGCTATCGTCTCTTCCAGTGTCATGCCTGCGGAGTCATGAACCTCGCAGTGGGGGGCGCAAGACGCAAGCAAGGCGGGGTTGACGAGCGAGCCCGCATAGATGACCACATCTGTCGCCGCAAGCAGTCGTGCGCCGCGCACGGTGATGAGGTCGGGCGCCCCTGGGCCTGCCCCCACAAAATGAATCATCGGCTCTCCCCTCCTGCCATACGATGCCTCTCCATCAGCTCCGCGGCACCTCGAGAGGCACCCAGGAGCCCACGCTGCCTTGAAAAGACCACGACCTCGGCTTGCAGACGGTTCGCGGCGCGACGGGCAACGTTGTCTTCGAGCCGCTCCGTCAGCGTAGCCATCGCTGCCTCGAGCAGGCCGGAGGCCGCCAGAATGTCGAGCATCGCGTCGGTCGTAGGCGCCTCCATGATGAGCGCGACGTCCTTTGCCGTGGCGCCTGCCAGGGCGGCATGGGTTGCCATCGTCTCGGCACGACCGTCAGCGACGCGCGAATGCATGTTCATGGCACCGCCAGCAACCTTCGCGAGCTTGCCGATGTGCCCAACCAGAAGCAGCGTCTCAAAACCCAGCAGCGCCGCCTCGTCGATTGCCACACCAAGATAGTTTGAGCAGCTTACCAGATGCCCCTCGTCAAGTCCGAGCACCTCCGTGGCATAGTCGTGCCCATAGTTTCCCGGGACCAGCACCAGGTCCCTCACGCCGGAGGCACGAAGGACCTTGAGCTCGAGCCTTATGGACGACATCAGCGCCTCCTCGCTCATGGGCCGCACGATGCCGCTCGTCCCCAAGACCGAGATGCCTCCCTCGACGCCCAGACGGGGGTTGAAGGTGCGCTGTGCCAGCTCCACCCCATCAGGGACGGAGATGGTGACGGTCAGTCCACCCGTATACCGATGAGCCTCCGCCGCACCTCGGGCGGCAGCCTCAATCATGGCACGAGGGACCGAGTTGATGGCAGCCGCTCCAACGCCTTGGTCGAGTCCCGGCTTGGTGACGCGCCCAACCCCGACGCCTCCTTCGATCACTATGTCGGCGGCCGCACTCACCTCAACCTTGGCGTAGACCAAGATGCCGTCCGTGATGTCCGGGTCGTCCCCGGCGTCCTTGCGCACGGCGCACGTGGCCCACGTGTCCCCGCGATCCGACTCCTCAACGTCAACGACCACCTCGATGCCCGCGGGCGTGGACACGACAACCGAAGGCACGGTGACGCCACCCAAGAGGAGCTCCGCCGCCGCACGCGTTGCCGCGGCGGCACAGGTGCCAGTGGTATACCCGCAACGTAGGCGCTTGCCGCCCGCGCTGATGTAGTGCTCAAGCTTGCGCATCGTCTTCCCTCCCATGGCCCTGGGCCTCAGGCAGCAAGACGTCTCCCGTCAAGGCGTCGTAGCTTCCCGGCGTCAGGTCGTAGAGGGCATCGATGACCGAGGGAACAAAGACCTGCTCGGGCGTGCCTTGCAAGGTCACAACCCCATCCTTGACGCACACGAGCCAGTCGGAGACGCGACGGGCAAGCGGCAGCTCGTGCAGCGTCACAAGAATGCCGAGGCCCTGGTCGTGCGCAAGGTGGCGAAGCACCGTAAGGAGCTCGATCTGATAGCGCACGTCCAGGTGGCTGGTGGGCTCGTCCAAGACCAGGGCACGCGGCTCCTGGCAGACCGCACGGGCAAGCAGCACCCGCTGGCGCTGCCCATCCGAAAGCTGCATGAAGTCACGGTCGCGCAGGTCCCACACCTGCAGGAGCTCCATTGTCCCCTGAACCTTCTGCCGATCTTCCGGCGTTGTGCCACCGAGCCTTCCGGTATATGGGTAACGCCCCATCTCCACGACGTCGGCGCAGGTCAACAGCTCGGTTCGCACGCGATCGGTCAGCATGACGGAGAGCTCCTGGGCGCGTGCGCGCACGGGAAGCTGGCTCAGGTCCTTGCCGGACAAAAGGACGCAACCGCCGAGCGCGGCAAGCTGCCCCGCTATCGTCTTGAGGATGGTTGACTTTCCCGCACCGTTGGGACCGATGAGCGTGACCACCTGCCCTGGACACACCTTCAGACGTATGCCGCCAACCAGCACCCGTCCCTCGTAGCCCACGGCAAGGTCGCGCGTTTCGACAAGGGCGCCGGACGCGCTCTGAGTCGTCTGCCCCATCTAGCCCACCTGCCTTCTGCGTCCCAGGAGCACCCATATGACGATCGGGGCCCCAAAGACCGCCGTCACGGTGGAGACCGACATCTCCACCGGGGCAAAGAGCGTACGCGCTATGAGGTCGCAGACGAGGCATGCCACCGAGCCCGTAAGAAACGCCGCAGGTATTACCACCTGAGGCCGTGACGTCTTGAGCAGGCGCCGTGCCACGTGAGGGACGGCCACGCCCACGAAGCTGATGGGCCCCGCAAACGCCGTGACGCACGAGGCCAGGACGCTGGAGATGACGATGACCGCAAGGCGGAAGCTGCGCACGTTCACGCCCATGCTCTGGGCATACGCCTCTCCCAACTGGTAGGCACCCAGCGGCTTCGAGAGCAAAAACGTGGCCACCGAGCCCGCCGTCACGACGACGGCCATCAGCGCGACCTGGCCTCCGTTGACGCCCGAGACGCTCCCCAAAGACACATTGCGCAGGTTGGCGATGTTGGCATCGCTCGCAAAGGTGATGAGGACGTCGGTGGCCGCGCTGCACACATATCCAATCATCACGCCCACGATGACCAGCGTGGATGCCGAACGCACCTTGCGCGAGACGGCAAGCACCGCCGCCATCGCCGCCAGCGAGCCGCAGAAGGCGGCGGCGAGCGACATCCAGGAGCTCATCACGCGCGCGTCACCCAGAATGAGAATCATCACCACCGCCACCGCGAGCTTGGCGCCGTGGGATATGCCCAGGATGTAGGGGCCAGCAATGGGGTTGGCAAAGAGCGTCTGGAGCAGAAGGCCCGAAAGGCCAAGGGCCCCGCCCAAGAGGGCGGCAGCGCAAAGCCTGGGAAGACGGATGTTCCATATCACCTGAGAAGCCGTCTCGCCCTGGTACTTGCCCGAAAGGATGGGGACGATCTGATTCAAGGGGACGCTGACCGTGCCCACACAGAGGTTGGCGACGAGCGCCGCGACCAGAAGCGCAGTCAGGGCACCAAACACGCAAAGCGCGCGTACGTCACGTCCTGCTCCGTACGCATCCTTGGCTGAGTCAAGACGTGCCTCACCCACCGTCCCGCGCGGACTCACGTCAGCCGCCTTAGGTAGGTCAGCCCTTCGTCCTGGCCCAGAAACGCGGCACGCATGTCCGAGATGATGGTGCCCGCCTCAAGCATCTGCTGGTACATGTCCTGCTCGGTCACCCAGACGTCTCCCGTTTGCACGGCCTTGAAGTCCGCGAGCAGCTCGTTTTTGGAGAGGAGGTCATCCAGCGTGGAAACGCCGCCATCTATCGACGAGTTGTAGATGAGCACGTCGGCATCCTTGGCCGTGGCGTAGAAGGTCTCCATCTGCACCGTCATGCTGCTCGAACCCGCCTTTGCGACCTCAAGGCCGTCAAAGGCATAAGTGCCGCCCGCCTGCTCGATCATCTTGGTCACATAGTCGCCTGGCCTGCGCACCACGGCCGCACCGTTGGTGTTGAGGTAGAAGAAGGCCACCGTCTTGCCCGTCGGCTCCTCGCCCAGGGCGCTCACCTGGTCGACCTGACGCCGGAAGGCCTCGCCAGCCTCCGCCTCCTTGCCCAGGAGGACCCCGTACAGCTTCACCCACTCGGCACGGGCCAGAGGCTCGCTCTCGTAGCTCGAAAGCTCTGTAAAAACGGGAATACCCAGCTCGATAAGCTTCTCTCGCACCTCGGGCGTGTGGTTGATCATAGTGCTTTCCACCGCAAGGCGCACCCCGCGCGAGACGAGCAGCTCGTAGTCGGGCGCACGGTACTTCCCGCCGTAGACGATGGCGCCTGAGTCCATGGCCTCGCGCGCGGAGGCAAGGGACCAGTCGTCGCGCTCGATGCCCGAGACGGTGACGGCGTCCAGCTCCCCAAGTGCATCAAAGAGGCACATGGAATCGCTTGCTGCCAGATAGATGTCTCCCACGGGTTGTTGCAACAGCGTGACGTCCTCCGATATGCCCTCCGGCACGGGCGCGCCTTCGGGAATGACGAGGTAGCGGCTACCGTCTGCGAGGCATAGCAGGCGGTAGCCGCCTTCGAAGGTGTCAACGGTGAAGCGCCTGGCGTAGAGGAGGTCGAGCGAATCGGTTGCCTGCCAACCGTTGCCCAGGTCAGGGTTGTGGAAGCCCTCCACGAGCGTGGTGGGGCTTTGCTCCTCAGGAGACGTTGTCACCTGAGCGCCAGGCGCCATATGGCAGGTGGTCAGGACAAGCGCCAAGACCAGCGCACACAACGCAACCACGAGTAACCGCGACCTCCGCACGCCCATCACCTACGCCTTACGCCGCATCCGCAGGCGCATGGAACACGATGGTGTGGTCATACCACGTGTCCCGACGCTGACCGAATGCAGCAACAGCCAGCTCCTCGTCAAGCGTGGACACGGGTATGTCAAATGCGTACTTGCCCTCGTCGTTCAGGTGATAGTCGTAGACGCCCTCAGTGGCCGACGCCGCTTCCTCGACAGTCCCAAAGTACAGCTTGGAGAACCCCTCGCCCGGAAGGACGAGAACCGCCGTATAGCTTCCGTTCTCAACCGTCAGCTGGCAGGAATCGGAACGAAACATGCTCGAATCCGTCTCGACCTCAATCTGGTAGGTTCCGTCGGCAAGGCCGCCCTTCTGCGCAGCCCCTGACCCGCAGCCCGTCACGAACAACGCCGCGCCCAGGCACAGGAAAAGACTGGCCAGAAGCGTCAGCACCCTGTTCTTCATGGCGTCCTCCTAGGCGCTCGCAATGGCATCGGCCACGTGGCTGACGTAGATCTCGTCGATGGTGTCGAGCTGGCCCAGGCCCTCGATGACGCATGTCACGTCAAAGCCCGCGTTGGTCATGACCGAGATGAAGGACTCGGGATCCTCGGGGTCGGCCATGTCGTTGTTGGCGTGGTCTCCGGCAACCACCATCATCGGGCGCAGCACGGCCTTGGTAAAGCCCGCCTCCTTGGCAGCCGTTGCAACGTCGTCAAACGTCGGCGTGGCCTCGACGGTGGCAACGAAGTAGTTGTTGAAGCCCTGACTCTTGAAGACGTCCTGCATCGTGGCATAGATGGAGTTGGACTCTGCCTCGGTGCCGTGCCCCATCAGGCAGATGGCCGTGTCAGCATCTTCGTAACGCTCCATCGACGTCTTGATGGCCTGTGCCACCGCAACCTGATCCTCCTCGGTAGTCAGCAGCGGAGCGCCAAGCACGCACTTGTCGAAGGAAGCAGCGTAGTTCTCGAGCGACTTCTTGATGTCGTTGTACTCGAAGCCGTCCATGAGGTGCGTCGGCTGGACGATGAGCTCCTTCACACCATCGGCCACGATCTTGTCCATGGCCTCCTCGAAGTTGTCGATGTGACGGCCGGTGTCCTTCTCGATGTGGTCGATGATGATCTGTGCGGTGAAGGCGCGACGGACGTCGTAATCGGGATATGCCTCGCGGATGTCAGACTCAATGGCGCCAATGGTGGCATGACGGCTGCTCGCATAGCTGGTGCCAAAGCTCACCACCAGGATGACCGGCTTGGGCGCTGCGGAGGCAGCCTCTGGCGCCGCGGCAGCATTTCCAGAGCAGCCCGCGAGAAGCGCTGCGGAGCCCGCCAGGGCGGAAGCGATGAACGAACGGCGTGATGTGGGGGCGTCAAACATGTGACTACCTGCCCTTCTGGCCAGACGGCCGTCGTGAGGGCAGGTGGAACCAACAGGCGAATGCCTGTATACAGGATCGCAAGCCAGCAGCATTGCCGGCACAACGAAAAGCCATTAGTACAGCGACGACTGATCCGGAGTTGAACCGGAATCCTTTCAGAAGGCCTTGCAGTTCGGTGACCGTACCCTCGGATTCTATGGTCTCATCATCATAGCAGGAAGCGCGAACTCAGGCATTGCATGAAACACGGGATCCGAAAACCCCGTTGCGCGATCTTCCGTGCAGCAGGTTTCGGATCCCGTGTTGCATGTTATGCGGAATGCCCTACAGCGTGCCGAGGAACCTCCGGAGCGCTGCGCGGCCATCGTCGTCCCACTTGAAGACGCCGGCGTCCTCCAACACGGCGCCAAACACCCGGCCGATCTCGTCGCGGGTGAGGCGCCCGGCGTCCATCTCCGCCTCCAGCCTCGGCGGCAGGATGGCAAGGCCCATGACCTCGATGAGGCCGATGTTCTCCTTCTTCACGTGCCACTTGTCCTCGTGGGGATGGAAGACGCCCAGGGGATGCTCTGCCGTGGTCACGTTGCAGCGCAGCGCAAGGTCGAGCACGTAGTCTTCGCCGTCGCGATAGCAGATGGGCGTGATGGTGTTGTGCGGCGTGCCGTCAGCATCGAAGGCGCGAACGCCAACCTCCTCGTCGCTCCATGCGCGCCACGCGTCCAGCACGTAGACCGCGGCCTCCTGCAGGATGCCGCGCTCCTCGCAGGTGAGGCGAATCACCGAAAGCGGCCACTTCAGGACGCAGGCGTGAACGGTGGGAAACGCCTCGAGCGAGAACTCCTCCGCAGCCTCGGCCTTCATCATGGGAAAGACGTGGCGCCCTCCCTGGAAGTGGTCGTGGCTGAGGATGGAACCGCCCACGATGGGCAGGTCGGCGTTGGAGCCCACGAAGTAGTGCGGGAAGAGGTCCACGAAGTCCAGCAGGCAGCCCAGGCTGGCACGGTCCACGTGCATGAGCCGGTGCTCCACGCTCATGGCGATGCAGTGCTCGGTGAAGTACGCGTAGGGGCTGTACTGGAAGCCCCAGCGCTCCCCTCCCAGCTCGATGGGCACGATGCGCAGGTTCTGGCGCGCTGGGTGGGCGCCGTGCGGGTCCGCCGCGGGACGTCCTGAGTACCCCTCGTTCTCCACGCAGAGCTGGCAGGCAGGGTAGACCTCTCCCTTGGGGGCAGCACCGGCCGCCGCGATGTCACGTGGGTCCTTCTCAGGCTTGGACTTGTTGATGGTGATCTCGAGGTCTCCCCACCTCGTGGAGGTGGTCCACTCGAGGTTTCTTGCGATGGCGGAGGCGCGCACGTAGTCCACGTCCACGCACAGGCGGTAGAACCAGTCCGTGGCCGCCTCGGGACCGCCGGATCGGCAGAGCTCCTCGAAGCGCCGGGCAATCTCTGAGGGGCGGGGCATGATGGCACCCATGAGGCGCATCGCCAGGCGATCGCGCCCCGTCGCGGAATCCTCCGCCTGCCCAGCGGCGATACCAGCCTCGGCCAAGGTCGAGAGGTCAGCCTCGAAGTCATAGTCCTCCGCAAGAGGCGCATAAGCATCCGCTGGCCCCGTCTGCCCACAGCACTCAAGCAGGCGGTTATACGCCCATGCGCGGTCACCTGTACAGATGACCCCTTTCGCCACCGCATACGAGGAGAGCCTCGATGCCGCCTCGGCGATCTTGTCGCTCATGTCACGTTCCATGCGAATCCTTCCCTAGAGGCGCCAGGCATGCGAGCCCACGTGGTCGACCTGATAGACCTGGCAGGCCCCCTTGCCAAACACGCTGTCCATACCCTCCATGTACGATTCCACGCGCTCGACGGGTACAAATGCCTGTATGGTGCCCCCAAAACCGCCCCCGTGGATGCGGGAGGCACCGGCGGTTCCCAACAGCTCGCCCGAGACGGCAAGCGCAAGCATGGCAGGCTGGTCAGGCAACCTTGAGACCGAGACGTTCTGCAGGTACATGGCGGAGCTGGCCCCCGAAAGGCGCGTGGCCTTGAGGAAGGTCTCGATGTCATCGTTCTTGAGGGCCTCGGCACGGTAGGAAACCATGCGCTCCTCGCGGAAGAAGTGGATCGCGCGCATGAGGGGACGGTCGCCACAGGTGGCGCGCAGGGACGGGAGCTGCGCCATCAGCGCATCCTCAGAAAGCTGCCCCAGGTGCTCGGCGCCGAGAGCCTGAGCCACCTGGTTCATCTCGGCAGGGATGGCGGCGTATTCGTCCGTGAGGTCAGCGTGGCTGTCGCCCGTGGCCGTCAGGCAGATGGCATAGCCCGCGTCGGCAAAGTCAAAGTCGATGGAGGTGGCGTCGATCTCGTCGGGAACCGCAAAGGACATGTGCTGGATGCCACCCAGCGCGACAGCGGACTGGTCCATGAGGCCACAGGGCTTGCCAAACCACATCCGTTCGGTTGTCTTGCCCATGATGGCCAGCTCCTCCGGGGAAACGATCCCCTTGGCCCAGAGCACGTTCATGGCCTGTCCGAGCTCCACCTCAAAGGCGGCCGAGCTTGACAGTCCCGACCCACCGAGCACCTCGGAGTTGACATAGAGATCAAAGCCACGCGGGACAAAGCCCTTCTCGGCAAACTGCGCAGCCATGCCACGCACGAGCGAAATGGTGGTGTTCTTCTCCTCCTCGCGCGCCGAGAGCTCGTCGCAGCGGATCTCGACGTCTCCGAACCCCTCGCTGTAGACGCGAATGAGGGGCTTCTCGTTTGCGGCGCACACGCCCCTGACAAAGCGGTCTACCGAGGCGGCAATGACCGTCCCACCCTGATGGTCGGTATGGTTGCCCGCGACCTCGGTGCGTCCGGGAGTCCTCACAAAGAAGCGCTCGCGCCAGTCCCCCAACCCAAATATCTGATTGAAGGACTCCACGAGCCGCTTGGCGGCAAATCCGTCAAAGCTCACGATATCGCTCACTTTGCACACTCCTTTCGGACGAATAACATGAATGCCCTCTCAAAGGTAGCGCGTTGGGCGTCTCCCCACTGTGCCACATTGTCAGACGTCAGGAACATGCCCCCCAGCGCAGCGTCGGAGTTGAGCAGCTTGATGCGCTGGGCATCGGTCAGCTTAACGTCACTGCGCAGGAAGAAGACGTCGGGGTCGTTTCTGAAGACCACGCCATCCAGGTGTGCACGGCCGCCGTGTTGGCAAGGCTGCGCCTGGTGCTTACACGCTCGCGATGAAGCAGGCGCATGTAGGGAACGTCGTCCCAGTCAAGGCCCACGTCACAGCCAACGCGACAGTACTCCGTACGGCCAAACGCCGACATGATAGGCACGCCGCACAGGTCGAACCACGTGCCCTCCGGCACGCTGTCGCGCAGAAGGTCGAGGGCGTCGGCCATCAGCTGGCCGCGATTGAGCCCGTTGTGCGGCTCAAGGCACGCGCCAAAGAGGAAGTCGAGCTTCAGCAGCTGGTAGCCCCACTCACGCGTCACCGTGCCCATGAACGAACGGATGTGCTCGCGCACCTCGGGATTCTGCGTGTCGAGCGCCCAGGCACCACTCCAGTTGCCCGCGGCGGAAACCAGCTCGCCCTCGGCGTTGCGCAAAAGCCACTCGGGATGCTCGAAGGCGACCGAGCTTCGCTTCTCGACCAAAAACGGGGCAAGCCACAGTCCTGGGACCAAACCGCATGCACGCGCCTTCTCTGCAAGGAAGGCCATCCCGTCAGGGAAGCGCTCCTTGTCAGGCATCGTCCAGTCCCCCACCAGCGCATAGCCGTCATCCACCTGGAAGACTGCCTGGACAGGACCCAGCTCGCGACCCCCATAGAGCTCCGCGGTCGCATGGAGGTCACAGATGAGCTTCTCCTGGTCGATGTCGCCGTAATGCCTATACCAGCTCGAGTATCCCGCCAAGGCGGGCGCGGGACGTCGCGTCACGCCCATGAGCTCGACATAGCGCCCAAACGCTTGCGTCAACGTGCCCTCGCACACCGCAAACGAGATGAGCTCGACCTCCTCGCCGGCGCCGATGACCCGCGCCGGAGGCTCCTTCTCGAGCTTGAGGGCGTTTCCACGCGCGGACTCGCGCACCACCGTGTAGCCCAGATCCTCGTCGAGCGAACCCGCCAGCAACACCCGGTCGCCATAGCGCAGGTACCCATAGCCCACGCCGTGCAGGTTTCCGGGAAGGCCGCTCTGCTCGACAAAACGGTAGTCTCCCGAGTTGTCCAGCACCCAGCGGTTGACCAGCGCGGTGGGAACGCCACGCAGGCCCCGAATGCGTGAAAGCGGGTGACGCTCGACCGAGTCGGTCCACGAGTTGTAGCCGCTCAGGAAGATGCTGCTGGCACCGCGCACCTCGAGCTCAAGGATTGCGACCGAGAGTGAGGTCACGACGAGGGGAGCCTTCGGCGTGATGGTGGCGCGCCTCGTCACGTAGTCATAGTCACTGGAACGCTTGATGGACAGGCCAAGCTCACGCGCGAGTTCCGCCGGCCGGGCAAGGCCCTCCTCGTCGACCTTCACGTGCCGCTCTTCTTCATCGCCTTCCAGGTGATAGCGGATGGACCAGGAAGTCTTGATCTCGCGCATGGCACTACTCCTTAGTCGCGCCGGTGAGTGCGTCAGCATGGGCCGTGATGACCTTGAGCACGTCTCCCTCGTTGTACTTCAAGAACACGAGGCCACCCAGCAGGCAGAACGCCGTGGCGACCAGCGCCGTAATGCGGTACCCAAAGCCTCCGGCACCCATGGTGGCAATGGACGAGAACAGAATCATGGCAAGCGACTGGCCAAGCGTCATCGAGAAGGTACGCGCGGCATAGAACATTCCCTCGCGGTTCTCGCCCGTCTCCACGGCGTCAAACTCGGCGATGTCCGCAAGCACGGCCTGCGGAAGGATGCCCAGGATGGCCATGGGAATGGCGGCAAGCACGGCCACGGCGCCACCCCAGGCAAGGGCGGGAATGCCAAACTTGCCACAGACGCTGGTCACGGCAAACGCCACGCAGAAGAAGAAGAACGCAAAGCTCACGAGCTTCTTCTTGCCCATCTTCTTGGCAAGCACGTTGACGGGGGCGTAGAAGGCAAGGCTGATGAGCGTCATGCCCGCAAAGAGCACGAAGTTCATGGACTCGTCAAGACCCATGAGGCTCGTGACGTAGAAGGGCATGCCCGTCTGGAACATGGTGATGGCGACCCAGTAGAGGATGTCCGAGATCTCGAAGACCTGGAACTGCTTGTTGGCAAAGGTCTTCATGACCGAGGCGCCCATGGGCGTGGTGGACGGCTCGGTCTCGGCGTAGAGGTTCTCGTCGATGGTGTAGGCAGGAACGAGCATGCAGACGATGGCCACCGCTGCAAGGATGGCGATGGTCACGCGGTAGGCGTTGGCGATGCCGAGCGACGCCTCGAAGAGGCCGGCGATAGTGGGAACGAGATAGGCAAAGGCCGTCCCCAGAAAGTAGGTGACAGAGATGAACGTGGAGAGGTTGACGCGCAGCTCCTGCGTGCGGCCCAGCTCGGGGATGAGCGCGTTGAATGGCGTGCAGTAGAGCGACAGCGACACATAGAAGGCAACGAGGCAGACGAGCAGGGCAAGGTCATTGAAGAGCTCGCCGCCCATGCCCGGAAGCGTGAAGACTATGACCGTCATGACGCCGAAGGGAATGGCAAACCAGCGCATGAAGGGGATCCTGCGTCCAAGCGGGTGGTTGAGCTGGTCGGACTTCGAGGCAATGAACGGGTCGATGAAGCCGTCCACCAGGCGGCACAGCGCCGTGATGAGGCCGATGACCGTCATGCCGGCAAAGACGATGCCCTGCGTGATGAAGAGCGACATGCCGGCGGCGATGGTCTCCTCGCTCGGCATGTAGAAGTACAGCAGCCAGTTGCTGACCACGCCCGAGAGCAGTGCCCAGCCAAGCTGGCCGATAGCGAAGTTGCGCAGTATGCGTCCGTCAGCTAGTTTCTTCTCCATCGAATTCCCCACCTACTCCTTGTCCTTTGTCCCAAGCGTGAAACGAGCCATCCGCACGATGCAGGAGAGCTCGTCCTTTCCATGGCTGAAGTCGTCCGAGGGGATGATCTCGCCTCGGACGAGCTGTTGTGCGACGCCCATCATGGCGTGCGCGACCGTACGGTAGAAGACGTCAAAGTCGACTTCGCAGGTGACCGAGCCGTCGGTCCGACCCATCTTGTACGCATCCTCGAAGATGAGGTAGAACGAGTCGATTGCCGCGCCGTACTCCGCCAGGTCCGACGAGCTGACGCCCTCGGACAGCACGAGATGGTCGAACTCGTCAAGGAAGCGGACAAAGCTGGGATACGCCACGTAGGCATCGACATAGCTCTCGAGCAGCATGGAGAGGCGCTCCCCACCATCTGCCGCCAAGAACTCATCCGACTCGACCATCTCGAGGATGAGCTCGTTGAACCGCTGCCACATGTAGGTGCCCGCGAGTACGGCGAGCTTCGTCTTGGTCTGGTAGTGGCGATAGAGCGTTGCCACGCCGACCCCGGCTGCCTCGGCTATGTCGGTCATCTTCACCGACGCGATGCCGTCGCGAAGGAAGAGCGCGGCGGCACAGGTGACGGCATGGGCTTCTTGGCTTGCCGTGGGCACATGCTGATGCAACTCGACGAGTGGACGCATGG
>JAFUBJ010000208.1 GCA_017460265.1 Atopobiaceae bacterium
CTTGTCCCACTCCTGCCAGTGGTTGTGAACTGCTGCGACGGCTTCCTGCTGGTAGGGCCTGAGCCGCCTAGTAGCCATATCCGTAGCCCGCGGTAGGCTGCTGCATCGGCTGCACCGGCTGCTGCGGGCTCGGCTCCATGAACGACATGCCGTCGTTCATGGTGACCTGCGGCGCCACGTCGGGGGCGTAGAACTCCTCGATGCTGGCGTACAGGTTGCCGTTGCCGCCCGCCTGCTGCTGCACCTTGCAGGTGCCCACCTTGCCGACGCACTGGTCGAAGTCGATCCTGAACTCGTCGCCGCGCTTGCCGATGCCGCACGCGATGAAGAACCGCGTGATGGCGAACTTGAGGCGCGCCAGCAGCTTGAAGTGCTCGACCTTCTGGCCGTACACCACGTTGCCCATCTCGTCCCGGTACGGGATGAGCAGGGTCACGTCGACCTGCCTGCACGCGGGGATCTTGCTGTTCTCGTCTCGCGGCTGGTACATCGAGGTGTCCCAGCCCTTGACCATGAAGTGATAGTCGCCCTCGGGAGCCATGAAGCTGGGTTCGTCCCTGATTGTCTGCCCAAGCTCCAGCATCTCGTTGTCTGCCATTACACTACCTCCAAAATCCTTGGTTTCCTTATTACCTTGGTCGCGCGGCACCAGTCGCACCGCCCGCACCGCTTTGGCTTCTCCTCGCCGCTCTTGAGCGCGGCGATTCGGTCGAGCGCCGACGGCGTGAGCCTCTCCATCGCCTCGTCGAGCCTGTCCTGCGGCACCTGTCTGAGGTCGATGTCGCACGGGACCTGCTTTGACAGGGCGGCGATGTAGAACGGCCACCTGTGGCCAGTGAGCTGGTCGACCAGCTCCTGGTATATGGCACCGTGCAGGTCGTATCCCCACCAGCCGACGAAGTCCCACCAGCCCTCGTTGTAGTAGCGCTTGTTGACGTTCTCCACGGACTTCAAATCGGTTATGAAGCCGTCCCCCAGGACGTCGATGCGGCCCTTGAACCTGTGGCCGTGAATCTCGCCCGTCACGACCTTCTGGTACTCGCCAGTGAGCGAGCGCATGAAGATGCCGCCGTTGTCTCGGTCTTGGAAGGCGCGTGCGACCATGTCGTTGGCGCTTCGGTACTCGGCCTTGAGCTGCCCCTTGGTGGAACCACGCGAGCTGAACATCTCAGGATGTGCGTCGCGGAATGCGTACTGCTCGTCCTCGGTGCCGGTGAGCATCACGTCGATGTAGCTGCCGATGGTGAGCGCGTTGCTCTCTGGACGGACGTACAGGCCGTTCAGCTCGGCGACGGCACGCTCCTCGCACGCCTGGATGCCGGGGGTGCCGATGAATGACTTGACCTGCGACGCGCTCATGAACTCGAAGTTTGCCTCGTGGCCGTAGTACTGGGCGCTAGTCTCCAAAGGGGTTGTCAACCTCGGTCACCTCCGCCCCCACGACCTCTTCCTCGGCCTGCATGATCCGCGCCTGCTCGACGTTCTCCATGTCGAGGTCGATGCCCTTGCACAGGCGACGGATGACCGACTTCCTGTACATCTCGTCGGCGAAGAACTTCCATGCCGTGCCGCTCTGTGCCTTGCTCATGCGCTTGACGGCATCGAGCTGCGCCTTGCTCATGGCCTCGACCTTGATGCCGCCGTCTGCGAACTGGGCCACGGCGAACGCGCCGACGATGGGGCCGTCGTTGAACGCCTTGGGCTTGAATCGGACGTGCTCGTGGCCGTCCTCCATGCCGGTCTCGAACTCGTCGCCGTCTCTCACGACGTGGCCGTAGATGTCGGTCAGCGGGCGCTTGGAGAAGCGCTTGGCGAGCTTGACCATGCCCGTGTAGCTCGGCGTGAACTGGACCTGCTGGCCGTACGGGACGGCGTAGCACTCCTTGTTGAAGAAGTCCAGGCCAAGGTACGCGCCCTTCATGAGCGCGGGGACCAGCTTGGCCTGCGGCATGCGGGAGAGCTCCTCGCTGCCCTGCACGAGCGCCACGGTGTTCTGCACGAACCTCGCGCGGTTGAAGTCGGACGGCAGCGACTCGATGACGCTGGGCCGCTCAAGCTCCGACGCAAGGACGATGGAGAGCTCCTCAGCCATTCGTCACCTCCTGCCCGACGATGGTCCCGTCCTCGATGATGACCGTGCAGCTGTCGTCGGTCGCGACGCGGGTCCCGATGACCTGCAGGCCCTCGGACTCGCACCACGCGGCGAACTCGGCGAGCTGCTGGACATCGAACTGCTCCAGCTTGTCCACGAGCACGAACCCGCACTCGGGCTTGGTGGCGCGGACGATGGCGGTCGCGACGCGGAGCTGCTCCGCGCCGCTCATGTCGCTCCACACGTGGCCGTTGTAGGAGAGCACGCCGCCGTCGACGGAGATGCCAGCGAGCGGCATCCCCGCGTTGTCGAGCAGCGCCACGCGCTCCGTCCTCAGAGAGTCGAGGCGCCTGGACAGCTCGTCGCAACGCTCCCTGAGCGAGCGTGCCTGCGCCTGCGCCTCGGCCTTGCGCTGGTTGGCTCGCACCTTGGCGTTGGTTGCCTCGGCGCTCTCGATCTCCGACTCGATGGGCGCCGTGTCGACGTCCACGAGCTCGGAGACCCGCCGAAGCTCGGCGTTGTAGATGGCGATGTGCTCGTCCTGCTTCGCCGTCAGCTCGTTGAGCCTTGCCGTCAAGCCGTCAATCTCCATCCTGCGGCGGTCAAGCTCGTCACGCATGCGCTCGACCTTGCCACGAGCGTCGGCGTTTGCGGCGTTCTGGGCCATCGCCGCCTGCATCTTCGCGGTGAGGTCCGTCAGGGAGATGGTTTCGGCGGGCGCGTCGGCGTAGGACTCCATGTCCTCCACAGCCTTGGCCTTGCGGTCCGCGTCCTGCCCGACGTAGCGGCGCTCGTCGTAGGCCGACCTGATCTCGCCGTCGATCCGGGCCAGCTCGTCGGACACGCCGAGGATGCCCAGGAGGTAGTCCGCGCGCTCCCTGTCGCTCGTGACCATGAAGCGCGGGAGGTCGAGCGCCAGCTGCCCGACGAACTCGTCCAGCAGCGCCTGACCGCCCTTGAGCCCGCGGGAGTCGGTCACCTTGAGGGTGCCGTTCTTGCCGCCTCGCTCGACGATGAGCCCGTTGTTCAGCTCCATGTGGATCGAGGCCGGCGTCTCCGCGCCGTCGCGGTTAGGCGCCTTCGGCCTCATCTTGTTGCCGCCCAGCGCCCACGCGATGGCGTCGAGCACGCTGCTCTTGCCCTGCGCGTTGCGGCCGCCGATGACCGTGAGCCCGCTCTCGGTCGGCACGAGCTGGATTGCCTTGATGCGCTTGACGTTCTCGAGCTCAAGCGCGGAAATCTTCACGTTGTCCACCTTGCGCACACCTCCTACAGCCACCCCGCGACCTTGCAGATCGCCCAGCAGATCGGCATCCATCCGTACATGGCCAGCGCCGCGCCGATGGCGCAGCGAAGGACGGTCGTCCTATCCATCTGGTATCCTTTCTGTCGTGCGCCCCTCCGGGCGCGTTCCCTTGCGGCACGCGGCGTGGCTCCTATCCCTCCCCGCGTGCCGCCACCTTCTCCATCCAGTCCAGGACCCATTGGCCCAGGATGCGCCTGCCACGCTTGCAGCCGTTGGGCATGAAGCTCCTGAGCGTGCCGTCGTCCATCGCCGCCCAGACTGCCCTGCGGTCGCTGTGTATCAGCTCGGCCACCTGGGCGACCGAGTAGACTGCCATCGGCCTGATCTCTTCGGGCATATCGCCCTCCTAACGTTTCCAAGTGCTCCACAAGCCACGTCGCCCCGTCAGGTCGGCTCAGAAGAAAGTCGAATAGAAAGGAGGTCTCGACTAAGAAGGGGAAAGTGTGCCGCCGCCTTTCGACGGTCCCTGCGCCGGTGTCCCCGAAGGGCGGTAACTCCTGCGGGGCATCGCGGTCACCGAAGTGGGCGGCGCAGCTTGTGAAGCACTCGGGGTAATGGTTGGTAATGGTTTGTCAGGACGTGCCGAGGGCCCACGCGAGGTCCATGTCCTCGCCTTCGCGGTCGTGGGCCGTCGAACGCCTGGCGGCTGTCGGCGCCTTCCTGCCTGGCGCCCACTCGTGGGTCACGCCGTGGCCGGCGAGCAGGTACACGCTCCTCGGGTCGATGCCGAAGGCCCTCGCCAGGGCGTCGAGCCCGCGCCTGGTCGCCTCGTCCATCGCTACGACCCCTTACTGGCCGTCAGCACGTACGGCTCGGTGCTCACCAGCTCCTCCAGCGTGCAGCCGAAGATGTCCGCCAGCTTCACGATGTTGCTCAGCGACGGCGTGTTGTCGCCGCTCTCCCAGTTCACGACGCTGGCCGTGCTCACGCCGACCATCCTGGCCAGCTCCTCCTGCGAGTAGCCCCGCACTATGCGCAGCACGCGAAGGTTGTTGGCGAACGCGCTCTCCTTGTCTGCCATGGGCAACCTCCCATCGAAAGTCTTGTGAAGTGACGCGCCGCGAGTCGCCGCGACGCGTCTTTCTTGTCTTCTGATCCTGCTCGTCCCATCGCTGATGCCGTGGGCTCTTGGCCGCGTTTTGCGGGACCTCATGCAGCTCGCTCCGTCCAAGTAGGGCAAATGCTCTTGGCTCCGGCCGGGCACCCATCCCCCGACTCCCGCTTGCGCGGCTTGCTGACAGACAACTTCGTGCCTGGGTGTTCATTCCTAGAGCTGTGCGCCCTGGTGGACGGCCGCGGCTCGTCAATCACGGCCGCCCGCCACGGAGCACAGAAGAAGCCGCCCGACCCCCGAGGGGGCCGAGCGGCCGTGCGTTGCTATGCGTATGCGAGGCGGTAGTCGACGGCGCCGACGGTCGCGGGGTCGAACTCCTCGACGGCCTCGAAGCCCTGGGCGTCCATGACGCGACGGACGGCGGCGACCATCTGGTCGTAGGGGCAGCCGAGCGCCTGCATAGCGCGCACCCACTCGTTGCCGTTCTTGACCCACTCCTGGGCGGTCTTGTTCTCGATGCCGTCTGTGTCGAGGTCCCAGTAGCCGGGGACGAACTCGGGGCGGTCTACGCAGTAGTAGACCCAGACGCGGTTGTGGGCGTCGTTCTCGAAGATGGTGTAGGCGAACAGCTTCTGCTTCTCGTCGGTCATGGTCTCTCCCCTTCTCGGCTCTGAGCGGTCGGCAGGTTTCTTGGTCCTGTCAAGAAACCTTTTTAGAATCCCTAACCTGTTTGGGATTCGGAGTTCGGCATTTTGCCGAACCAATAACTATCGTACAAGCATATTGCCGAATGTCAAGAACAAATTCGGCATTTTGCAGAACTTTCTTTTGTTTTCCTGTAAGATGTTTGTGAGGAAAGGAGGTAAGCATGTTTGCCATCAAGAAGATGAGAGAGCGAAAGGGGATGACCCAGCAGGAAGTCGCCGACGCCCTCGGAATCAAGAAGCCACGTTACGGTGATTGGGAAAGAGAGACGCGCGAAATCAACCTCCGCGACGCCATAAGGCTCGCCGAGCTGTTCGGCTGCTCGCTCGACGAGCTGGCGGGCCGCCCCTGGCCGACGCAGGGCCTCTCCCCCGAGGAGCGCGCCCTCGTGGACGC
>JAFUBJ010000209.1 GCA_017460265.1 Atopobiaceae bacterium
GGTTCACGGTGGCTCCTTTGTCGTGCGATGTGGACACGTCAATAGTACAAAGGGGCCGCCTGCCAAAAGGGGCAGGCGGCCTTGTGATGGATTGCTACTTGGTGAGCGTGCAGGAAGCCTCGCCGGCCTTCACGGCGCCAGTCTTAGCCTTGATGCTCGAGAAGGCGTCGCTGTTGGTGACGACGACCATGGTGGCCGTGTCCTTGCCAGCGGCCTTGACGGCGGCCAGGTCGACTTCCATGAGCAGGTCGCCGGCCTTGACGGCGTCGCCAGCCTTGACGTGAGCGGTGAAGGGCTTACCACCCAGCTCGACAGTGTCGACGCCGATGTGGATGAGGATCTCGGTGCCGTCGTCAGCCATGAGGCCAAGGGCATGCTTGGTGTCGAAGACCATGGTCACGGTGCCGGAGACGGGGGAGTAGATGGCGCCCTCGGAGGGCTCGATGACCACGCCGTCACCCATGGCGAGGGAGGCGAACACGGCGTCGGGAGCCTCGGACATGGCCTTGGCGTAACCGTCTGCGACGGCCGCGAGGGTGCCGGGGGCGTCGATGGCGTCGACGTGGGCGGCAGCGGGGGCGATGGCCTTGTCAGCGGCTGCCTCGGCGACGGCTTGGGCCTGCTTGTCGATGCCCTGGCGCTTGCCGACGATCATGGTGAGGATGAACGGGACGACGATGGCGACGGCCATGCAGAGGAGGTACGGAAGCATGGACTGCGGCTGCATGGCGAGGATGCCGGGCAGGCCGCCGACGCCGATGGCGTTGGCCGTGCAGCTGAAGGCGCAGGACAGGAAGCCGGCGATGGAGGAGCCGATCATGGCGCAGACGAACGGGAAGACGTACTTCAGGTTGACGCCGAAGATGGCGGGCTCGGTGACGCCCAGGTAGCAGGAGATGCAGGCGGGGATGTTGACCTGCTCGGCGTTCTCGTCGCCCTTCTGGAGGACGATCATGGCGAGGACGGCGGAGCCCTGCGCGATGTTGGAGAGGGCGATCATGGGCCAGAGCATCGTTCCGCCGTAGTCGGCGATGAGCTGCAGGTCGATGGCGTTGGTCATGTGGTGCAGACCGGTGATCACGAGCGGAGCGTAGACGCCGCCGAAGATGGCGCCGAAGAGCACGCGGAAGTTGCCGGTGATGCCCGCGTTGACGACGGAGGAGACGCCGGTGCCGAGGGCCCAGCCGATGGGGCCGAGGACGAAGTGGGCAGCCATGACGCCCAGCAGGATGGAGCAGAAGGGCACGACGATCATCTGGACGATGGACGGCGTGATCTTCTTGAAGAAGCGCTCAAGGTAATTGAAGGTGATGGCGGCGAGGATGGCCGGGATGACCTGCGCCTGGTAGCCAACCATGTGCACCTTCGCGAAGCCGAAGTTCCAGCTATACTGCTCCCAGGTCTCTGCCGTGGCGCCGGCGACGGCGTAGGCGTTCAGCAGCTGAGAGGATACGAGCGTGAGGCCCATGACGATGCCGAGCATCTCGGTGCCGCCCATCTTGCGGGTGACCGACCAGCAGATGCCCACGGGGATGCCCAGGTGGAAGACGGCCTCGCCGATGAGCCACAGGAAGTGGTTCACGCCGGACCAGAAGACGGACATGGAGGCCAGGGTGGCGTTGCCGTCGGGCCCGAAGTAGGGCATGTCGCCCAAGACGTTGCGGAAGCCCAGGATCAGGCCGCCGGTGATGATCGCGGGGATGAGCGGGGCGAAGACCTCGGCGATGGCGCCCATCAGGCGCTGCAGCGGGTTGCCCTGCTTGGCGGCGATCGCCTTTGCCTCGTCCTTGGAGACGCCGGTGATGCCGGAGATGGCGACGAACTCGTCGTAGAAGTCGGTGACCTCGTTGCCGATGATGACCTGGAACTGGCCGGCCTGCGTGAAGCTGCCCTTGGCGGACTTGAGCGCCTCGATGGCAGGCACGTCAGCGATGTTGGGGTCAACCAGCGTGAAGCGCATGCGGGTGACGCAGTGCGTGAGGGCGGCGATGTTCTCCTTGCCGCCGACGAGGCGCAGCATCTCGCGCGCATCGGACTCAAACTTGCCCATTCTTTCCTTCCCTTCCAACGTGTTAGGTGGGGTGCGGGCGGGGCGCCTTCCGCCTGCGGATTGCCGTGGTCCGTGTGGGGCCAGGTGCTTTCCGACCTTTATAATGGCAGGTAAAACATGCCGCAACAACTGTAAGTTATTTGGTTTTTGGCACTGCAAATCATGTGGTTCTGAAGCCGGGAGGTGCCTCTTGAAGGCAATCTACTACGACATTTACAAGGACCTTCGCGAGAAGATCATGTCTGGCGTCTATCCCTACCAGACCTATATCCCCTCCGAGCTCAAGCTCATCGAAGAATACGAGTGCACCCACAACACGCTGCGCAAGGCGCTGCAGGTGCTGCAGATGCATGGCTTCGTGCAGCCCATCCGCGGTAAGGGCGTGCTGGTAATTTGGCAGCTTGGCAGACGGACGCGCTTTGTGTTGGGCGACATCGAGAACATGCGCGAGGCGGGCGAACGGAACGGACTTGTCATCGAGACAAGCGTGCGGAGGTTCGAGCGCATCGTGGCTGACGAGCGGGTGGCCCAGCTGACGGGATTTGCGGCGGGGGACGAGCTCATTCGCGTCGAACGCGTGCGACGTCTGGATGGGGCAAACCTCATCTTTGACAAGAGCTGCTTTCTTGCCTCGTCCGTGGAGGGGTTGACGCCCGAGATTGCGGCGGATTCGATCTTCACGTACCTTGAGGGCACACTGGGCATGCAAATCACCACGTCCAACCGCACGATTACGATGGAGTATGCGACCGCGGAAGACCGCGAGGTGCTTGACCTTTTGGATTTTGACATGCTCGCGGTGATGGAAAACCGCACGTTCAATTCTGATGGCGTGCACTTCGAGACAACGCAGTCACGTCATCGTCCGGACTACTTCTCGTTCTTGACCACCGCCGTCCGCGGCTACTGACCGTGAACAGGGGACGTGGTACTGTTCAC
>JAFUBJ010000015.1 GCA_017460265.1 Atopobiaceae bacterium
AATGCTCCCGAGCCTCGCCCACTCCCAGCCCTGCGGGAGCCCGAAGGGCAGCTCGGCCTCCACGCAGACGGGCTCGGCGTCTCCGACCTTCTCATAATGGCAACTATCATCACCCATGAAGATGACCGAGTCCTTGGCCACGTCTCTTCTCTTGAGCGTACCCTCGGCGACCATCCTCTGCTTCTCGGCCCTGACCCGCTCAAGGAGGACAGATGCCGGTTCGTCGCCGGGTTCCTGTGGTACCAGCTTCCCTCGGACTGCGAGGTCGAGTATCTTCTGCCTCAGGCGCTTCGTGTCAATCATTCCTCGATGCCCTCAAGCAGCTCCTCGAGCCTCGACACCGCAAGGGCGATATCTTCGCTCTTCTCTCGTATCTCGGCAAGAAGGTCCGAGAGCTGTACCTCAGAGATGTCCTCCCCCGTCTTGATCCAAGTGATGTCCAGGCTCGCCTTGTCCCTGTCGAGAATCTCCTGAAGCGAGAAGCGCCTCCAGCGCCCATTGGGATTCTCCTCCGAATACGTCTCCTCGCGTTCCCCCAAGGCGCCTGGCTTGAAGCAGTCGACGAAGTCCTGCAGGTGGCCCCTCGTCATGGGCTTCTGCTTCAGCGTGTGGTGCACGCCCGTTCGGTAGTCGTAGATCCAGACCTCCATCGTCTGCCAGTCCGGGCTTGCCGGCCTGTTGTCGAAGTAGATGACGTTCGCCTTGACACCTTGAGCGTAGAAGATGCCTGTGGGGAGCCTCAGTATGGTATGCAGATTGGTTGTCTCGAGGAGCTTTCTGCGCACCGTCTCTCCCGCTCCGCCCTCAAAGAGCACGTTGTCTGGAACGACCACGGCAGCGTGGCCGTCCTGCTTGAGGATAGTATGTATGTGCTGCACGAAGTTGAGCTGCTTGTTAGACGTAATCGCCCAAAAGTCCTGCCTGTTGTAAGTGCCTTCCTCTTCCTCTTGCACCCCCTCATCATTGGTAAAGGAGTACGCAGACTTCTTCCCGAAGGGAGGGTTCGTGAGTACGTAGTCGTAGCGTGTGCCCGGGTCTGCGAGCAGGGAGTCGTTCCTGAAGATAGGCGGCTCGCCGTTGAAGTCGCTGATATTGTGGAGGAAGAGGTTCATGAGACAGAGCTTGTAGGTGCTCGGGACGATTTCCCATCCGGCAAACGTCGAGTACCTCAGGAAATGACGCTGGTCACGGTCGAGGGTGTAGTGCCCCGGGTCCTCAATGTAGCTCTTTGCCGCGAGCAGGAAGCCTCCGCTCCCGCAGCACGGGTCCACCACGGTCTTCCCCGGCAGAGGGCGAACGCAGTCGACCATCGTGCTAATGAGGGCCCTTGGGGTGAAGTACTGCCCCGCGCCACTTTTCGTGTCCTCCGCCACCTTCTGCAACAGACCCTCGTATATATCTCCCTTGACGTCCGAGGACATCGAGGACCACTTCTCTGCGTCGATCATCGAGATGATTCTGTAAAGGATCGCGGGGTTTGATATCTTGTTTTGGGCCCCGGAGTAGATCTGCTGGAGGGTGCCTCCCGCCTCGCCGAGAGTCTTGAGCACATGCTCATAGTGCTTGAAGAGCTCGTCTCCCCTCCGCGCCTTGAGCGTGTCCCACGTGCAGTCTTTGGGGATGCACATGTCGCGCTTGTATGGGGGCTTGCTGTATTCGTCCGCCATCTTGAGGAACAGCAAGTACGTCAGCTGCTCAAGGTAGTCGCTGTTAGAGACGCCGTCGTTCATCAAGACGGTGGCCATAGACCAAACCTTCTGGTTGATCGTGGACTGAGAACTCATGTCCAACCTCCCCTTATGCGACCAGCGAGATGCTCAGGTCGTCAAGTATCTCCTCGTACCTATCGCCGAACAGCTCGTAGTAACGTCCGAGGCCTCCGCGATCGGCGAACGGCGAGAGCTCGAGGTCCTCAACGGTGGCCTGGGCGCTCGTTGCGACGAGGTCGCGAAGGTCCCGCAGCCACTCCATCTGCTCTTCGGTGAACTGTCCGTTACCAGCGTTCTCGGAGAAGACCCACTCCTTGAAGCGCATTCGGACGTGATCGGCGAAGGATATGAGGTCGTCTTCCTGGCCAATCTCGAATCTCACGAGCGTGATGATGTCCGTGAGCTGGTTGACTACGCTCTTCCTTGACACCTTATCGGGGAAGGCGATTCCGTAGGCACTCCAAAGCAGCTCGTTGGAGAGGTGGTAGGGGGCCTCCTTAAGTCTGGCGTGGACCTCCTTGATCATCCTCAGCGTGAGCGGACGCTGCCGGTATGACTGCGTATAGATAACTTGCAGCGCGTCGAGTTCGTCCCTGTTATCCTCCAGGAACAGCCTGAAAGTCTTGATGGCCTCGGCCGCTCGCGCCTCGTGGTCGTTATCCCACCCGACAAACAAAACGGTGTCGAGGTTGACATTGTCTATGATTTGGTCGTGTGCCTTCCTGACATTCTCGAGGTAGTTGCGCAGGTCGGGATTAAGGATTGGCCGCACTGCGTCGTCAATGAGAGCGTCCTGCGCCGCATTCAGCACGAGCTCGCTCGGCATCTCGTCCTCGAGGAGCATCGCCGGCTCGATGATGAGGTCCATGTCGAAGGCGTCAAGCATCTTCCGGGCGATCTCGTTGAGCGGGATCCCGCCTGCCAGCTCCTCCGCCTGGGAGCGCTCCTTCTCCGTCATCGCCCTATCGAGCCTTAGCAGCCTGTTCGCGAGGGACGTGAGGGTGTCCTCATCCTTCGCGCCAAGAACGACGCTCATCATGAGGTCCTTCAGACTCACGGTCGGCTTTCTCTCCAGGGGCCTCGTCTCCGTCTTGAGGCTCTTCGTGACCCCGACCGCATCCACGACGACGTATCTGACTTTGCTGGACCTCGCGTCGGGGGTAACCTTGACGAGGTCGTCGTACGAGAGCACGCGCCTTGCGCGCCCGAGCATCTGCTCGAAGTAGTTCTTCGACCTCACGTCGCGCATGAACAGGAGGCACTCTAGCGGCTTCACGTCGGTGCCCGTGGCTATCATGTCGACGGTGACAGCAATCCTCGGGTTGAAGCCGTTGCGGAACTCGGACAGAGTCGACTGAGGGTCATCCGCCTGGTGCGTGATCTTCTTGCAGAACTCGTTCCCTTGCCCGAACTCCTCGCGTACGATCCTGATGATGTCGTCGGCATGGCTGTCCGTCTTCGCGAAGATGAGGGTCTTGGGGACCACCTCCCTGCCCGGGAAGATCTCGGTTGTGACCGTATCCCTAAATGTACGGATGACCGTCCTGATCTGTGAGGGATTCACGACGTCTCTGTCCAGGTTTGAGGAGGTATAGGTGACGTCTTCGTCCATCTGCTCCCACCTGAGCTGGCGCGAGAGCCTGTCCCTCTTCTCGATGAACTGCTTGAGAATCGTGGCGCCCTCCTTGCCCACCTCCGTCTCGATGAGGAAGATGTCGCCTCCAACGTTAACCCCGTCGATGACCGCCTCTTCGTGAGTGTATTCGCTCACGACATTCTGCCTGAAGAAGGCGAAGGTCCGCTTGTCCGGAGTTGCCGTCAGCCCTATGAGGAACGCGTCGAAGTAGTCCAGCACTTGCTGCCACACGTTGTAGATGGACCGGTGGCACTCGTCGACTATCACGAAGTCAAAGAACTCCGGGGGGTATGTGGAGTTGTAGGCGACCTCCCGGACGCCGCCCCTGATGTCATGTTCGTTCGGGGACTCCTCCTCGTCGCTCTCATCGAGGTCCTGCCCCCTTAGGATGGAGTACATGCGTTGTATCGTGCTGATGCAGACGTCGGCATCCTTCGGAATGGCGGAGGAACTTAGGCGCGACACATTGTAGAGCTCTGGGAAGAGTCTTGCGTCGTCGCCCGGCTTGTACTTCCTGAACTCCTCCTCGGCCTGTTGTCCGAGGTTCCTCGTGTCGACAAGAAACAGGATCCTTTTGGCACGGGCGAACTTGAGGAGGCGGTATACGTTCGTGATTGCCGTGTAGGTCTTACCGGCACCTGTGGCCATCTGGATGAGTGACCTGGGCCGATTGTCGGCAAACGACCTCTCGAGGCCCTCGATGGCCTTGACCTGGCAGTCGCGGAACCCGGCCGGGTCGAGAGCAGGGAAGGATTTCAAACGGTTCCTGAGCGTGGAGTCATCCGCCAGCCAACTTCTGAGCTGCTCGGGCCTGTGGAACGAGTAGACCTCGCGAGAGCGGTAGTTGAGGTCCTGGTAGTCGCAGAAGTGCGTCAGGACGTCGGTTGCCTCATAGGCAAACCTGATGTTCACGGCGCCGGTTGCGTACTTGAGTCCGCTCTCCGCATACCGCTTCGACTGCTCTGCAACCGAGATAAGCTGCTCACCCTTGTTTCGAGCCTTAGCCTCGATGACCCCAACCGGCTTCGCATCGATGAACAGGAGGTAGTCAACGGGACCCGAGTTCGTGGGGTACTCACGAACGGCCACGCCTAGCTTTGCCGCAGGGTTCAGCTCGGACATGTCCTGTACTGCATAGCCGGCTTGCTCGAGCTTCTCGTCGATTGCGAGCCTTGCCTTTTCCTCTGGGTGCATCCTCGGCTCCTATGCCTTTGGTGATATGCCAGAACGCAGCGCAAACAGCTCCGCGTTGGACTCCACCTCATCCATGATTAGGCCCGTGATGAGAGCCGAGACGCTGGTGCACCTCGACTCTGCCAAGATCGAGAGGGCGTGTTTTAGCTCCGGGGTAACGGCAAAGATGACACGATCGCTCTTCTTTCCGAGAAGCATCGTCTTCCGCAAGTCGCTGGCCTGCATGGCTGACCTCCATGATGGCATACATTTTATATAAACGATACCACATCGCCTCATGTCACCGCGGATTCGCGGAGTCTGTCTGGCAGCAAACCCTCCCGCCCCATGGCCACGCCATGCCCCGGGACCCCTCCCAGCCGCCCCGCACGGCGCCGGTCAAGGGCCCCACGGAACCTCGCACAAATCCAAGGGCGATTGGTGGAGGTTGCCATGGAGCGCCAT
>JAFUBJ010000210.1 GCA_017460265.1 Atopobiaceae bacterium
ACCCCATCCATCGCTGGCCTGTGGGCCTTCCCGGCTGGCAGCGCCTCGTGGTGGGCGTGCGCCGTGACCGGCACGTTGGCCCTCTTGGTCTGCGTGACGTTTTTTCAGTGGTTTAACCGTATGGTCAAGGCCTGCGGAACGCAGGAGTCGGTTGACGAGGATGCCGCGATCGTCGTCTTGGGAGGGCTCATCGTGGGTGGCAGGCCCGTCCCCACCATCGTCAACCGGCTTGGCATCGCGGCAGACCTCTGGCGGGAGTCGCCCAAGCGCGTCATAGTGGTCTCGGGTGGAGCCACTCCCGACGGTGCCACGACCGAAGCCCAAGCCATGGCGCAATGGCTCCAGGAAAAGGAGGGAATCCCCTCCTCGGCGATACTGCTTGAGGATGCCGCGATCAACACCGACCAGAACATGGAGCTATCCATAAAGCTCTTGAAGGAGCCCGGTCTCTCAGTCCGGCAAGTTTGCGTCGTGTCAAGTGACTACCATCTGTATCGCGCAATCACGTTGGGAAGGCGCTACGCGCAAGACGTTGTTGGCGTTGGGGCGCTCGTCCCTCCCACCAGCATGCTCCAGCAGTGGTGTCGAGAGGTGCTGACGATCCTGGCCAAGCGCGTGTGGTAGCGTCTCTCACCCCACCTTACCGCGGGGTCTTTTCGTGGCAGATACGCTCAGCCAAGGCGTTTGCCCAGCGTTCCGTGTAGAAGGTGTAGTACGACCTGTGCTTTCTCATGCGCCTGCGCTCAAGTGCGGGCAAGCCTGCCCACGTGAGCGACGGCAGCACGATGACTGGCAGGTAGAGGGGCCCAAGGATGAGCGCCTGCACCGTATGGCCGTACTCGTGGACGAGCAGCGAGCGGGGGCAGTTGTTGGGAACGAAGATGAAGGGCCCCAGGGAGAGTCCACGGTTGAGCCTCCACTCCGTGACGACGGCGCTGCGGAAGGGATAACGTCTGCGATGGCGACCAGCCACAAGCAACGTGGCCGCCCCGGCCAGCGTCTGGGGGAGCCCCCACGTCAGGTGGACCAGGCGCGCCGCGCCGAATCGTGTGGGACGTACTCTCATGCCAGCCTCGCATGGTCCTAAGCAGAATGGAACAGATGCACTTGATAGATTACCCCTCCGGACGCTGGGCTAAACAAAAAACGGAGCGCACGACGAGGCGGGCAAGACCTGCGGGAACCTCTCGCCTGCTAGCGCTCTTCCAGCCGCTCCTGCAACAGCTGATTGAAGAGCTTGGGGTTTCCCGACCCCTTGCTCGCCTTCATGCACTGCCCCACAAGAAAGCCGACGACCTTGCGGTTTCCCGCCTGATACTGGCGCACCTGCTCCTGGCAACGGCCTAGGACCTCGTCCACAACGGATGCCAACGCGTCTGCAGGCTGACGCATCCCAAGCCGGTCGACGACCTGCTCGACGTCATCTGCCGTGCCGTCAACGGCCGCAAGCACGTCACGTGCCTGGACAAAGGTGATGGCATCGGCTGCAAGCAGCCTTGTCACCGAAGCGACCTGCCCCACGCCCAAGTCTCCAAACCCCGGAACGAGGTTCACCATCACG
>JAFUBJ010000211.1 GCA_017460265.1 Atopobiaceae bacterium
CCAAACCGAGCCCCGCAACGTCCGGACGGGCGTGCGGGGAGCGCAACCGGACCAAACCGGGCCCCGCAACGTCCGGACGGGCGTGCGGGGAGCGCAACCGGACCAAACCGGGCCCTCCAACGTCCGGACGGGCGCGGCAGACAGGAAAAGCGAGGTGGGCCGATAAGCCGGGTTCTGTCGGGGGCGACCATTTATCTACTGCGGACGTCACCGTCCGCCTCTAGCGCGCTACCCGAGCGCGGTGCGGGCCACACCATAGCGCTCCTACATGCGTTTGCTCCGGAAGGGGCTTGCCAAGCCGCCGTGTTGCCACGACGCTGGTGGTCTCTTACACCACCGTTTCAGCTTTTCTCTCACCCGCCAAGGCGGGCAGCGGGAGTCTTCTTTTCTGCGGCGCTTTCCGTCGGGTTACCCCGCCAGGCCGTTAACCTGCTTCCTGCCCTGTGGAGCCCGGACTTTCCTCATCCCGGCATAACGCCGGTCCGCGGTCGCCTGGCCCACCTCGCGCGTGCCATTGTAGCACGTAATGGGACCAGAGGGTCGGACCCTGTGGTCCCGGATGGGACCCTGTGGTCCCGGATGGCATCAAATGGGACCAGGGGGTCTGACCCTGTGGCCCCGGATGGCATCAGAGGGTCCGACCCTTTGGTGCGGTCTCGCGCTCATCTGCCGCTGCGATGCGGGCGACAGCCAAACGGGCACGTACAATGTGTGCCATGTATGGCAATTGACGAGAGGAGATACCATGGCACATTTTCCCGAGGGCTTTCTGTGGGGCGGCGCGACGGCGGCCAACCAGTGCGAGGGCGCGTGGCTCGCTGACGGCAAGGGCGAGAGCGTCGAGGACCACCTGACGGGCGGCGCGGTCGATCGCCCGCGCACCTACACGCGCCACATCGACCCCGACACCTACTATCCCAGCCACGAGTCGGTTGACTTCTACGGCCACTACGCCGAGGACATCAAGCTCTTTGGCGAGATGGGCATGAAGATTTTCCGCACCTCCATCAACTGGAGCCGCATCTACCCGGTGGGCGACGAGGCAGAGCCCAACCCTGCCGGCGTGGAGTTCTACCGCAGCCTCTTTACGTGCTGCAAGGACAACGGCATCGAGCCGCTCGTCACCATCAGCCACTACGAGATTCCCTGGGGCCTCTGCGAGAAGTACAACGGCTGGGCCGACCGCCGCTGCATCGACTTCTACCTCAACCTCTGCCGCACCATCTTCACCGAGTACCAGGGCCTGGTGAAGTACTGGCTCACCTTCAACGAGATAAACATGCTGCAGAACGGCGGCCTGGGGAGCCTCATCGCCGGTGGCATCCTGCCCAAGGAGGACGTCCTTCCCATGGGCCTTGTCCCCACGGAAGACCCGGACGAGCTCAACACCATCTACACCGCGCTCCACCACCAGTTTGTGGCCAGCGCCAAGGCCGTGAAGCTGGCCCACGAGATCTGCCCCGACTACATGGTGGGCTGCATGATCGGCGGCGGCCCTTCCATCTACCCCTACACCTGCGCGCCGACCGACGTGCTGGGCACCCAGAAGAAGCTGCAGATTGGCACCTGGCTCTGCTCCGACGTGCAGTGCCGCGGCGCCTATCCCGGCTACGCCAAGCGCTTCTTTGCCGACAACGGCATCACCATCCCCATGGAGCCGGGCGACGAGGAGGCCCTGCGCGAGGGCACCGTGGACATGTACACCTACAGCTACTACATGACCAACTGCGTCTCAACCGATCCCAATGTTGCTCAGACGGGCGGCAACATGGTCATGGGCGTGCCGAACCCCTACCTCAAGAAGAGCGACTGGGGCTGGGCCATCGACCCCGACGGCCTGCGCTGGAGCCTCAACGAGGTCTGGGACCGCTACCAGATTCCCATCATGGTGGTGGAGAACGGCTTTGGCGCCATCGAC
>JAFUBJ010000212.1 GCA_017460265.1 Atopobiaceae bacterium
ACCAGGACGGGCGCAGCGCCATGGCGAACACCATCCCCTACAACATGGAGAGTGACCTCGACCGTCTCAGCCGCGAGCAGGCCATCGGCCGCGTCCTGACCGCGGGATCGCGCGAGGACGCCGAGGACATCTACGACTGCTACTGCGAGATCTTCAAGCCCTTCGGCCCGGGCTACGACTCGGCGGCGCTCCTTCTGGAGATGCTTGCCGAGCACGAGGCCAACGCCAGCTCGCTGCTCATGAAGCACCGCGACCACTACTCCCACAGCGTCTACGTCTTTCTCATCGGACTGGCCATCTACCGCAACCATGCGGCCATCCGCGCTGCCTACAACGAGCGCTACGGCCTGGATGACGGACCCGCCGCGGCCTGCCACTTCCTTGAGTTCTGGGGCCTCACCTCGCTCTTCCACGACATCGGCTATCCCTTCGAGATCGCCCACCAGCAGATGAAGGCCTACGTCTGCCAGCTCGACAGGCGCAACAACGACGCCTTCGGGTTCTCCCCGCACGTGTCATATCGCAACATGGAGGACTTTGCCCTCACGCGTCTGGGCGACCTGAACGACCTCTACGCCCGTGCCATCACCGAACGCCTGGCCCTAAGCTATCTGGACCGCGTGGACATGGAGCCCTACCTCGTGCGCCACAAGCTTCACCAGGTACTTGTCGACCGCGCCGTCCATGAGAATCCGGAGGGGATGGACTACCTCTTCATGGACCACGCCTACTTCAGCGGGCTCATCCTCGCCAAGACCCTCCTCGATCGCAACCGCACGCTTAGGACCTACGAGCAGATGCCCGTCGAGATGCTCGATGCCTTCGTCGCCATCATCCTGCACAACAGCCTCTTCAAGTTCACCATCCGCGGGATGCTCCACACCTCCGAGCCGCTGCGCCTCTCCGACGACCAGCCCCTCGCCTACCTGCTCATGCTCTGCGACGAGCTGCAGTGCTGGGACCGCACCTCGTATGGCCAGAACAGTCGCGGAGGCATCTTTGCCTGTGACTTCGACCTTGCCTTTCCGGACGGCGGCATGCGCTGGACCTACTTCTTTGACGAGACGTACGAGGCCAAGGTGCGCGCGGCAAAGTCATATCGCGACATGCTCTGCGAGGGGTACCGCAAGCGCTCCGGCGCGGTCCGCGACAGGCGCAGCAAGTTCGTGGACGACATCGACGAGATCGTGGCCCTCGCAGACGTCATTCCCACCTTTGAGCCCGACACCTCGCGCCCCGACCCCAGCGGCACCATCAACGTGGTCATCGAGCGCAAGCAGAAGCGCACGGGGCTCTACCTCTCGGACACCAACTACCTCAACCTGTACGACTTCGCGCTGGCGCTGAACGGCCGCTACTGTGGCGCAGAGACTCCCGAGGAGATGACGCGCTCCTTTGAGGAGGAGCTTTCTCTGGAGTACAAGCTCTCGAACATCGCGCAGGCCAAGGGCTACGCGCGCCGCCTCGAGGCCATCGGCTGCTTCTACACCGACCGCGCCGTTGACTACGAGCTGGTCACCGCCTTTGATGAGGCGGAG
>JAFUBJ010000213.1 GCA_017460265.1 Atopobiaceae bacterium
AAGCTCTCCTGCAGTCGTATGGTCCACGTCGTGCGCTATACGACTTCAGGGGAAGCGGCCTACACAACAAGGCCACCTCTGAAAGCGGTGCGCTCGGCCGCTCCAGACACGACAGTCAGCCCCGCAAGAAAGCTGGAATCCTCTGCTAGACCAAGATCGACGTGACGTTCCGCGGTTCGGTGGGCAACAAAGGGAGACGCCCTGACCCTCGTATAGGCACGTTAGTTGCGCAACATTCGACGGTTGCTTGCGTGGCGTCATAGCCGAGAAGCCACCCCGGTCACCCATCCGTACGCGAGTGTGTCGCGCGCGTGTATCCCAAGCTACAGCTCTGTCCAGTCGACTATACTGGTTTGGTTTGAACCGATACCAACAACGGAGGCATCACCTTGTCTGACTCCACGACCCCGGTGCGCGTGCGCTTTGCGCCCTCCCCCACCGGCAAGCTTCATGTGGGCGGTGCCCGCACCGCAATCTATAACTGGGCATTTGCCCGTGCCACCGGCGGCACCTTCATCCTGCGCATCGACGACACCGACCCCACCCGTTCCACCGACGAGAACACCCAGATCATCCTGCGCGCCATGCGTTGGCTGGGCCTTGACTGGGACGAGGGTCCGGAGGTCGGCGGCGACTATGGCCCCTACTGGCAGACGGAGTGCCTGCCCCTCTACAAGGAGGCCGCGGAGCGCCTGGTGGCCGAGGGCAAGGCTTACTACTGCTTCTGCACGCCCGAGAAGCTCGAGGCGGACCGCAAGGCGGCCCAGGAGCGCAAGGACACCTTCCAGGGCTACCAGCGCACCTGCCGCAACATCGACCCCGCCGAGGCCCAGGCCCGCGTCGACGCCGGCGAGCCCTACACCATCCGCATCAAGGTGCCCGACGGCCGCGGCGACGTCGTCGTGCACGACGCGGTCCACGGCGACGTGACCTTCAACGCCAAGGAGCTTGACGACTTCATCATCTTCCGCTCCGACGGCACGCCCACCTACAACTTTGCCACCGTGGTGGACGACGCCCGCATGGGCCTCACCCACATCATCCGCGGCGACGAACACCTGTCCAACACCCCGCGCCAGATCATGGTCTACGAGGCCCTCGGCGCACCGACCCCCGTCTTCGCGCACATCTCCATGATCTTGAGCACCGACGGCAAGAAGCTCTCCAAGCGCCACGGCGCCACGAGCGTGGAGGAGTACCGTGACGCGGGCTACCTGTCCGACGCCTTCGTGAACTACCTGTCGCTTCTGGGCTGGGCGCCCGACGGAGAGAGCACCGTCATCAGCCGCGAGCGCCTCGCCCGCGAGTTCAGCCTGGACCACGTGAGCAAGAACCCGGCCATCATGGACCCCAAGAAGCTCGACTTCATCAACGGCGAGTACCTGCACGCGATGGACGACCAGACCTTTGCCGACGAGGTGCTCATCCCGCAGCTGCATGCGGCGGACTTCGAGCCTGCCGGCGAGTGCCTGCACGACGCGGCGTGGTATGACCTCTTGGCCGCCGCGCTCAAGCCGCGCACGACGCTCGTGGGCGACGTCGTCCCGCAGGCCGCCTACCTCTATGTGGCCGACGACGAGCTTGAGTACGACGAGAAGGCCGTGAAGAAGTGGCTGGCCAAGGCCGGTGCCCGCGAGGCGCTCGACGCCGCCGCCGAGGCGCTCGCCGCCCTTGACGAGTGGACGCCCGAGGCCATCGAGGCCGCGCTCGACCCGCTGCCCGAGAGGCTCGGCATGGGCAAGGGAAAGGTCTTCCAGCCCATCCGCGTGGCCGTGGTGGGAAGCGCCGCCTCCCCCGGCATTGGCGAGACGCTCGCGCTTGCCGGCAAGGACCACGTGCTCGCCCGCATCGAGCGCGCCAAGGAGCTCGCCGCGTAAGCACGCAGACCATACGGCACAGAGCTGCCCCCGTTCCTTCTGCAAGGAGCGGGGGCATTTTGATACCAAAGGGGCGCATCCCTTTTGTATCGGGCAACACCCTTTTGGAACCTGCTAGCCGCTGGTCGCACATGTATCATATTTGCGACACGCATCTTATGTCGCGAATATGGTACTCTAGTGCATGTACGATATATACGATAAGGAGATGCATCCGCATGGTCAGCATCAGCACACCACGGGAGATGGGAGCGACCATCACACAGGCTCGGCACGAGGAGAATCTTACCCAGTCACAGGTCGCAACCAAGGCAGGTGTGTCTCGCCAGCTCGTCAACAGGCTTGAGATGGGAACGGCGCAAGGCATAGCCCTCGAGAAGCTGCTTTCGATTCTCCACGTGCTTAACTGTTCACTCTTCGTCGAGTATGGCGAAGAGGACCAACAACCCCTGCCCAGGCGCGAGGCACAGCCCCAGGCCGCAGACCAGACTCCTCAACCTCTTGACCAGACCCTCTCGTACCATCTTGACGAGTCGCTGCTCCTCCCACCGCAAAGGGAGTCCTGACAGATGGCCCAGCATCTATCCGTATTCATTGCCGGGGCGTTTGCCGGCACGCTCACTCAGTCCGATACGGGCATGCACTCCTTTGTCTACGACCCTTCCTACCTCGGTCCACCGCTTTCGCTCTCCCTGCCGCTCAGCAACCGGACATATCGTGGCCGCAGGGTCGATGCCTACCTTCTAGGGCTTCTGCCAGACGACGAGCGCATACGCAGGGAAGCAGGAAGGCGCTTTGGGGTATCCGGCAACAATCCCTTTGCGCTCCTCTCGCATATGGGACTCGACTGTCCGGGAGCTGTGCAGTTCTGCAATCCAGGCGAAGATGACAGCCTCACGCGCGAAGACGGACTGGTGCCCCTCAAAGAAGAGGACATCGCCCGCCGTCTTGAGCCCCGCTCCGGGAACCAAGCGGACACCTGGTTCCGGACCGAGGAGCGCTGGTCGCTTGGGGGAAACCAATCCAAGTTTGCCCTTCGCCATGACAACGGAAAGTGGTTTGAATGTCGTGGC
>JAFUBJ010000016.1 GCA_017460265.1 Atopobiaceae bacterium
GAGGTTCTCGAGCGCGCCCTGGACGAGCGCCTCGCTCTCGCTGTCCAGCGCGCTCGTGGCCTCGTCGAGCACCAGGATCGGGCAGTCGGCCAGTATCGCGCGCGCGATGGCCACGCGCTGGCGCTGGCCGCCGGAGAGCTTGACGCCGCGCTCGCCGACCACGGCTTCGAGCCCGGCGGGCAGCCGGTCGACGAACTCGAGCGCGTTGGCCTGCGCGGCCGCGGCGCGGATCTGATCGTCGGTGGCGTCAGGTTTTCCGTAGGCGATGTTCTCGCGGATGGAGCGGTGGAAGAGCAGCGCCTCCTGCGGCACGTAGGCCACCTGGCGGCGCAGGGACTGCTGGGTGCGGCGGCTCACGTCCTGCCCATCCACCAGCACGCGTCCCTCCTGCACGTCGGAGAGGCGCAGCAGCAGCTTGGTGAGGGTGGTCTTGCCCGATCCGCTGCGGCCCACCAGGCCCACGCGCTGGCCCGCGGGCACGTGCAGGGTCAGGTCGCGGAAGACGTAGTCGCCCGGCGCCGCGTCCTCGTAGCGGAAGGCCAGGTGCTCGAAGTCCACGGCGCCCTCGGTGACGACGAGCTCGGGCGCCCCGGGCGCGTCCTCTACCAGGCGCGGCTCGTCCAGGATCTTGGTCATCTCCGCCGCGTCGCCCACCGCGCGGTTCATGCGCTGCATCATGCTGTTGATGTAGTTAAAGCGCATGGACAGGTTGTAGGTATGTCTGCACACACACGAGGTCGAGGCTTCTCGGCTACGTTCGCGCAGGTAGATGCGCTATGGCTTGAGGGTGCGTCTCGCAGTCCACCAAGAATCCACCTGAGAATCCACCAAGTTCGTGGCGGCACCCCACGGAATCGGCGAGCGGCGGGCCACCCGGCGGGCGTGTTGGTGGACTGCGTCGCTCCGCGAACTGGCCGCCGCACGGGGCGAACCATGTGGACGGCAGTCGGCATATCCGGGTTGGCCGCCCTCCCGCCGAGGCAGGGAATCCGATTTCATGCCAGGTGGACTCCACCTGATGCCTGCTCAATGGCTCTGGCGGGGATGCTTTTCGTGGCATGTATCAGTGGCAGGCTCTCCTTTCGCAGGTAGACGCCGCCAATGTGCCTAGACCGAACGAATGAAAGAGACTAATGTTCGACAATCCGGCGCCGCATGGTAATACTGTCGACGAATATGTGCTTTCGGTCGCACGTGGCTTACGACGGAGGAGGAGCGTAGGCTGCCTGCTAATGCGTGGGAGGGGACCGAGCGATGAGTTGTCTGGTCAATCGGGAACCTGTATCGGAGGTGCTTCACATAGCGGGCTTGTCATAGCGCTCCGCTCCTATTGGGCTTGGGTGTTCAGACATAATGTGTCCGGCCTCCTGGGGCGCTATGACACAGGAGGCCGGAAGAAAGAGTCGCTTCTCACCAATCAGCTCTACTATGCGAAAAGAGCCTTCCCGTTTGAGGCAATCACGTCACGGTACCAGCCAAAGCTCTTCTTGCGGAAGCGCTCGAGCGTTCCGTTGCCGTCGTCGTCCTGGTCCACGTAGATGAATCCGTAGCGCTTCTTCATCTGCGAGGTTGACCCAGCTATGCAGTCGATGCACCCCCAATAGGTATAGCCAAAGCATTCGACGCCGTCCTCATGGATGGCGAGTAACACCTGC
This sequence comes from Atopobiaceae bacterium, assembly GCA_017460265.1. Taxonomy (GTDB): domain Bacteria; phylum Actinomycetota; class Coriobacteriia; order Coriobacteriales; family Atopobiaceae; genus UBA1367. Next base: position 1,656 of record JAFUBJ010000016.1, read on the forward strand.
TGCAGGTGGCGGCGCACGAAGTCGATGCGGTAGTCGTCGTCCACCGTGACCCCGTCAAACTCGTCCACGGTGCCCAGGCCGTTCTCTGCCACGAAGACGGGCAGCTTGTACCGGGCGTACATCTGGTTGAGCGAGTAACGCAGGCCAACCGGGTCGATCTGCCAGCCCCAGGGCGTGCTCTCAAGGTAGGGGTTCTTCTCGCCCACGAGGAGGTTTGCCGAGGCCAGCGCTGCTGGGTCCTTCTCGGCGGAGACAACGAGCGAGGCGTAGTACGAGAAGCTCACGAAGTCTACCGTGCCCGCCTTCAGGTCGTCCAGATCGCCTGGCTCCATGGCTATGCGGACGCCGTCGCGCTCCCAGAGCCGGCGCACCACGTAGGGATACTCGCTAAAGACTTGTACGTCGGTATAGGCGGCGTCCTCTTCGGTCTCTTGCAGGAACTGAAGGCAGTCCTCGGGCTTGCAGGTCTTGGGGTACTTGAGGTTCTTGGTTGCCATGCAGCCCACACGCAGCTTGGGATAGGTCTCGTGTGCGTAGCGGATGGCGCGGGCCGAGGCCACGAACTGGTGGTGGAGCGCCTGCCACGAGGTGCCCGCCACATCTTCGACCGTGTCGGGGATGATGCCCGCGCCTACGAAGGGGATGTGTATGGTGGCGTCAATCTCGTTGAAGGTGATCCAGGTGTGCACAAGATCGTGGTACTCGTCGAAGAGCGTCTGCGCGTAGCGCTCGAAGAGCGCGATCATGCGGCGATCTGCCCAGCCGTTGTGGCGGAGCGCCAGCGATGCCGGCAGGTCGAAGTGGCTGATGGTCACTACGGGCTCGATGCCGCGGGCGCGCAGCCCTTCGAACACGGCGCGGTAGTGGGCTAGCCCCTCGGCGTTTGGCTCCGCGTCATCGCCGTTGGGAAAGATGCGCGGCCACGAGACGGACATGCGCAGCGCCTTGAAGCCCATCTCTTCAAAGAGGTCGAGGTCAGCATCCCAGC
>JAFUBJ010000214.1 GCA_017460265.1 Atopobiaceae bacterium
GAGCCCACGACGTTGTCGCGCTTCTCCTTGAGCTGCGCCTCGCGCGAGAGGTGTGCCCAGGGGCATCCGCCACAGAGGTCCACGAAGGGACAGGGCGCCGTCACGCGGTCACCGGATGGCTCTACCACCTGCAGCAGCCTTGCCCGGGCAAAGGTCGGCCGCTCCTCCGTCACCTCAGCCTCGACGATGTCTCCCGGCACGGCTCCTCCCGTGACGAAGACGGTCTTGCCGTCCTCGCTGTGGGCTATCGCGTCAGGACCGTAGGACATGCGCTCGACGCGCATGGTGAGCTTCTGACCCATCAAAGCAGCCATGTGAGCCTATTCACGCCTTTCCGACATGCTGCCCGTGAAGATGGCCTTGAGACCCATGGCGATGAGCTTGAAGCCGACGGCAAAGCGACCAGGCTTGCGCTTGGCGATGACCTTGGGCTCCTCGGAGGCAGCTGCGGAGCGCGTCTGTGCCTGCTCCTCGCGCATGGCCTCCTCGGTAAGCTCCTCCTCGATCTCTTCGATGATGTGGGCCTCGACGGACTCGGGCTGCTCTTCCTCGACAGGGATGTCTTCCTGCGCCTCGGCGCCTTCCGGCGTCTGATCGGCCTCGGCCTCGCTGTCGTCCTCGTCGTCCTCAAACATGTGGCTCGGGATGGCCGACACGCTGCGCAGCTGCTCGAGCGTGAGGTCGGGGATGATGCGGGTGAAGGGCGTCATGGGGGCGAGCTCGGCCTCGTCGGCGCCGGCGCGCATCTCCGCCACGGCGATGAGCAGCTCCTGGCTGTTGATGGCGGGCTCGCCCGGCTCGGGCACGACCTTCTCCCAGGTGCCGTCGACCGTGAGCTGGCGGGCCTTGGTGTTGTCGGCGAGCTGCAGGTTGACGTACTGGATGACGAGCGAGCGGCAGTGTTCGTCGAGGACCGGGTAGGCGATCTCGACGCGGTGCTCGGTGTTGCGCGTCATCATGTCGGCCGAGGACAGGTACACGAGGTCGGTGTCGACGCCAAAGGCGTAGACGCGCGCATGCTCGAGGAAGCGGCCCACGATCTGGCGGACGACGAGACCCTCCGTGCGGCCGGGGACGTTTGCCTTGATGCAGGCGATGCCGCGGATGATCATGACCACGGTCACGCCCGCCTGGCACGCCTCGGCGATCTTGTCGATGACGTCGCGGTCGGTGAGCGAGTTCATCTTCATGAAGACCTGTGCGGGCTCGCCCTTGCGCGCGCGGTCGATCTCGCGGTCGAGGCCCCGCATGACGAGCGGCTTCAGGCTCACGGGAGCGACGCCCAGATGCTGGTAGGAGCCATAGAGGTTGCCGAGCGACAGGTTGCGGAAGAAGGCGTTGCCGTCGTCGCCGATGCCCTCGTGGGCCGTGAGCAGCATGAAGTCGGAATAGAGGCGCGCGGTCTTCTCGTTGAAGTTGCCCGTTCCCAGGCAGGTGATGCGGCGGACCTGCTTGTGCTCGTGATAGGTGATCTGGCAGATCTTGGAGTGGCACTTGAAGCCCTCGGAGCCGTAGATGACGGTGCAGCCGGCGCTCTCGAGCCGTTCTGCCCAGGCGATGTTGTTGGCCTCGTCAAAGCGGGCGCGCAGCTCCATGAGGACGGTGACCTCCTTGCCGTTCTCGACGGCGGCGATCAGGCTCTCGCAGAGCTTTGACTGCTTGGCCACGCGGTAGAGGGTGATCTTGATGGAGATGCACGACTCGTCGACCGACGCCTCGCGCAAGAGGCGCAAAAGCGGCGTCATGGCCTCGTAGGGGTAGAAGAGGAGGATGTCGTGGTCCTCGACCTGCTCGCGCATGGGGAGGCGGAGGTCGACCATGGGGGAGTCCTGCGGCTCCTTCTGCTCGTAGAGCAGCTTCTCGCGCCACTCCAGGGGGATGTGGTCCTCGAGTCCAAAGACGTAGCCGGGGTCGAGTGGCATCTGGGTGTGGAACACGTGGGACGGCTCGAGGTGCATGGCGTCGGTGATGAAGGCGACGACGTCCTCGTCAAGGTCGCGGTCGATCTCGAGACGTACCGCCTGCAGGCGTAGGCGACGCTTGAGGACGGCCTTCATGTGCTGGCGATAGTCCTCGTCGACGTCAGAGCCCTCGTCCGGGTCGACATCGGCATTGCGTGTGACGCGGATGACAGCGGAGCTGGTGGGGGCGTAGTCGCCAAAGCATTCGGAGAGGCGGGAGAGGATGACGTCCTCGAGCAGGACATAGCGCCAGTTGCGCTGCGTCGAGGGCAGCTCCACGACGCGGGGGAGCGAGTGGGGTACCTCGACGATGCCCAGAAGCCCTTCCTCGTCGGTGCCGTCAAGCGAGCAGATCGCGTAGAGGCGTCCGTTCTTGAGGTTGGGGAAGGGGTGGCGCGGGTCGACGATCATGGGGCTGATGATAGGTGCCACGTTGTGCTTGTAGTACTGTGCGATGGCGCGCAGGTCGACGTCGGTGAGGTCGGCTGCGCGCACGCGCGTGAGGCCCGATCCCGCAAGGTTGGCCTCGATGCCCGAGAAGGCCGCCGCCTGCTTCTTGAGGAGCCCGGGAAGGATGGAGAGGGCGTGGTCGATCTGCTCGCCGGGCGTCTCGTTGGAGCGGATGTCGCGTGGTTGGTGCTTGAGGCGCGTGAGGTCAGAGAGCGATCCGATGCGCACCATGAACCACTCGTCGAGGTTGCTGCCAAAGATCGAGACGAACTTCATGCGCTCGAAGAGAGGGACCGTCTCGTCGAGCGCCTCGTCGAGGACGCGCTCGTCAAAGCGCAGCCAGCTGACCTCGCGGCCCTGGGTATAGGAGAAGTCGAGCGTGCGCTCCTCCTCGATGGCTGGCTTTATTACCGCCCGCTTGCGGCTCTTGCCGAGCTTGAGCTCCTTCTTGGAGGGACGCGACGGGGCTTGAGAGCGTCCCCCCTTGCGCTTGTCCTTCTCGTCACGCTTCTTCTTGGCCATGACACCGACACCGCCTTCTTGTGTAATGAAGATACGAAAGCATATTCTACCGCGCATGAGGTGTGCAGGGAAGGTGAATCGTGAACGGTACGTGCTCCCTTTGCTACGATGGGTCTTCATTAGGGGGAGCGACGGCTGCGGAGGTTGCTATGGCTGCGGGACTTTGCGTCCATTCGGAGATTGGGAAGCTCAGGACCATCATGTTGCATCGTCCGGGAGACGAGCTGCTCAACCTCATGCCCGACAACCTCGGGCGCCTGCTCTTTGACGACAGTCCCTTCCGCGAGGAGGCGCAGCGCGAGCATGACGCGTTTGCGCAGATGCGTGCGGAAGAGGGCGTCGAGGTACTCTACCTC
>JAFUBJ010000215.1 GCA_017460265.1 Atopobiaceae bacterium
ACCGCGGCAGACCCTGGGCCATCCGTAGAAGCAAGTCCCATACCCAGCTCCCTCAGTGCAGCCCGGCTGCCTCCAGCAGCTGTTTGGTGTAGCTGTGGCTGGGCTGGCGATAGACCGTGTCGACTGGCCCTTGCTCCACTATCTGGCCCTTGCGCATGATGAGCACCCGGTTGCAGATTTGGTAGACCACGCGCAGGTCGTGCGAGATGAAGAGGATGGAGAGTCCAAGCCTCTCGTGCAGCGAGTCCAGCAGCTCGAGGACCTGCGCTTGGATGGTCACGTCGAGCGCGCTCACGGGCGCGGCGGCACTGAGGACGCGGGGGGCGCGCCTGAGGGCCACGGCGAGGGCCACGCGCTGGCGCTGTCCTCCCGGGAGCTCGGGAGGGTCGCGCTCGAGCAGGTTTTGCGTGAGCCCCACCTGATTCACGACCTCGAGCACGCGGGCCTGGCGTTCCGCGGGCTCCCACTTTCTCGCGGGGTCAACGCGCAGCGGCTCCTCGAGCAGCCAGCCGATTCGCTTGGCCGGATTGAGCGAGTTGTAGGGGTTCTGGAATACCATCTGAGGGCGCTCTGCCCGGGAAATGCTTCCCGAAAAGTCCGGGATGATGCCACAGATCGCCGTTGAGAGCGTTGATTTGCCGCTGCCCGACTCTCCGCAGAGGCCCACGATCTCGCCCTCGCCAATAGAGAAGCTCACGTCAAAAAGTACCTGCTCCAGCTCGCGCGGCCTCAGGAGCCTCGAGCGGCTTTTGTAGTACACGTCGAGGCCGCTTACGCTGAGCACCTCGCCCCGTGTCTCGTCGTCCACCGTGTAGGTGCCACCCATGCGGGAGGTGTAGGTCTTAGCGCACATGGCTGGCCTCCCTGCCGTCACGGGGCACGCCCAGGTCTACCTTGGGAATCGCGTCGATGAGCGCCTTGGTGTAGGGCTCGCACGGGTTTTGGAAGATCTCCTCGGTGACGCCCGTCTCCACGATGCGGCCCTGCTGCATGACGATCACGCGATGGCAGAGCTGTCGCACGAGCGACAGGTCATGCGAGATGAAGAGGATTGCCATGCCGCGCTCGACGTTGATCTTGCGCAGCAGCGCAATGATCTGCGCCTGGATGGTCACGTCGAGGGCGGTGGTGGGCTCGTCGGCAATGAGAATCTGCGGCTGGCCAATGATGCCCGCGCCAATCATCACACGTTGGATCATGCCACCCGAGAGCTCGTGTGGGTACTTGCGATAGACCGTCTCGGGCTCGTCGAGCCCCACCTCGGCCATCGTTTGCAGTGCAAGCTCGCGGCGCTGCTCTCTCGACAGCTCCTTGTGATGGATGCGCAGGGCCTCCTCCATCTGCTTGCCAATGCGCTGGAGTGGGTCGAGCGAGGTCATGGGCTCCTGGAAAATCATAGAAACGACGTTGCCGCGCACGCTGCGCATGGCGTCGATGGGCATCTTCGCCACGTCGTAGGCCTTGTCCCCCAGGTTCAAGCGGATCGCGCCCTCGACGATCTGGCCGTTGGGCCGCTGCACCAGCTGCATCAGGCTCAAACTGGTGACGGACTTGCCGCAGCCGGACTCGCCCACGATGCCCACGGTCTTGCCCACGGGAACCTCGAAGCTGACGCCGTCCACGGCCTTGACCGTGCCCACGTCGGTGAAGAAATAGGTGTGCAGGTTGTCGAACTCCACCACGTTGCCCGGATCGCGCATCTGCGTCGGGTACTAGCTCTCCGAATAGTGCTTGCGGGACAGGCGCTTGTCCAGCTGCC
>JAFUBJ010000216.1 GCA_017460265.1 Atopobiaceae bacterium
GCCATCATGCGCCAAGTGCACCGTGAGTTCGACGTCTTGTGAACAGACGCGCAGAGCAAGCCCCCTGCCTTTGTCTTCTCTATTGAGGGGGTCAACCTGTGTCTCGGGAGCTCGTGCCCCCGTACCCTCATCTTCCGTAAGGCCGCTTCTAGGTTCGATGCGCTCAAGGAGCGTTGCCGGCAACCCAAGCGACCCCACATCCACCTCACGCCTGAAGTCGTGGAGGCATCCATAGCACACGTCCATGTCCTCAAAGAGCACCTGCCCGCATTGTGGACAGACCTTGGTGGCAAGCACTTCGCTGACCTGCCTTCCTTCTGCCTGCACGCCTGTCATCTCATACCTCATGATCGGCTTCCTCTCCCACCGCAGTTCTTTGCCAAATTGCCAGAGAGACCTTCTCGCCCTCTGAGGGCCACAGCCGCCCCGAAGAGGGCCTCTCAATCACAGAAGCCGCTTTCCTGCAGCTCAGCACCCTTCCAGGAGCTACGCGCCTCCCGACAAGGACGGCAACCCCCTCCCTCGAAAGGAATGCCACGTCAATGGGATACGACATCCCAAACGTATGGATGGAGCGGCAAGGGCTCAGAAGCACCGTGCCGGCAGATAACGCATCCGTTAGGAGCAGCCCCCGCAGACGCTCCCACCAACCACTAAGGAGCCTGCATGGAATCATGAGCGCCATTTACACCACCACTCCCGACCTAAACCTGTCGACCACAATCGAGCGACTATGTCGCAGCACAAGCGGACTGTCATACGACACGCCTGCAATGACAAACGAACTCGGCCACGGATGGTACGAGAGGGTGCACACGAAGTCGGTGAGGAGCGGGGAAACGGGAAACGAGATTCCCTCTCGCCTTCTCTCTTCACCCGTGAGCGAGCGCGAAGTCACTTCCACCGTGCAGCTTTTTGAGTCCATTGCCGCCTCGATGCATGACTGAACCGCACCAACGGCAGAGAGGCTGCTCACCTCCCCGCTCGGCGCTACCCCTTGTGAAATGGCCGCATCGAGCGCAACTCTGTCAAAGAGCGCGCACGCCTCGACAAAACGCAGGAGGTTCCAGACGGTTAGTCCCACGACGACGGCGACCGGAACAAGGACGGCAAGCTCGACTGTCATCTGCCCTGACTCTTTGCGCGATACGCTACGCGTCACCTTTCTCACCCTCCTCATGGCATGCCCACCATACTCGCGAGGTCCAACGAGAGGGGAAGCGACTCGCCGTCCCTGCCGGGAATGGGAAGCGTTGCGATCTCTACCCCAGACCCGCCCAGCGCTTCCAAGACCTTTCCCCAGTTTGTGGTGCGGATCTCCTCGGCGCTTGCCGGCAAGGCCTCTATGAGTGCGCGTGCCTCCCCCACGTTCGTGAGTCCCGCCTGGTCAAGCACACGCTGCGACCTAACGAGCACCGGCTTACGCAAGCGCATGTCCGCCGGCTGGAACCCGCAGGCATCGACGATTGCCGTAAGCTTCCCGCGAAGCCACGACGCCACGCGCTCGCCAAAGAGCGACCCGAGGTCATCCAACAGGCTTTCGGCCACTCCAGAGACGCTTTCGTATGTAGAGCCATAACCCACCAAAAGCCTTCCCCAAAGCTCCGCCATGTGTCCCACGAGATCGACGGGGGCTCCCCAACGCTCCCGCAGGCCGTCAAAGGCTCGAGAGAGGATGTCGTTACCGTCCGTCGCGGAGTCGGGTGCCAAGGTCGCCGCCGACATCGCAACCCCAGGAGGCAGCGACGTTCCCGAGATGAATGAGCCTGTCAGCTCGGAGGGCACAGCAACTCCGCCCTTTCTCATGACCAGGCTCACACAGCCCTGATAGCCTGCGGGACGAATGCGCGGACGGTCGACTGACAGGGCGTCAATCGCCTGCTGGAAGAGGTTGGAGTTCTTCTCGGCCAGCTCCTTCATCCGTGCGTCGGCTTGCGCCGCCTCCTCGCGAGCCGCCTGATAGTCACGAGACGCTTGGACGACTATGCGCCAGTAGTGCTCGAAACCGTTGTTGATGTTGGTCGACGCGTGCGCAGTACTTCCCATGACCGCAACGTCCATCCCACAGACGTCGCAACGTCCGACCAATCCCTGCTCGAGCTGCTCGAGCGATGCCGCCCCGTCAGACGCTCCCGTAGCCCCAGGGCACTCGAGCGTCGAATGGATTACCCTTCCCCCATCCTCTGAGGTGCAGGGCCAGCAGACGTCCGTGTACAGGCGGGAAGCCCTCACCGTCGCTCGCGTATGCGGAAGCTCCGGAAGGTCCATGACAACCGGGTCAGTCTCTGAGCACGTGCCCTTGCTGACCTCCTCATATGCATACGCATAGAACCTCTTACGTGCCGCCGACCTGCTAAGCTCCTCGAGCGACGAGTTGAGGGGCGCCTCCTGGCGCTCACGCAGGAGGTAATAGTTCTTTGCACGGAGCCGGGCGTACTCAAACTGCCACGCCTCCGCGCTCGCATATGAGGGGTTTGCCCGACTCGTCATGCCTGCCAACGTGGCGGCACGACTTCTCATGCACATGGGGGCGTTCACGCAGTCCGCTCGCCACGCACGTTCCTTGGCAGCCTGCGCACGTTGAAGGGCGCGCTCCTTCTCCTCCGTCGCCTCACGGAGCTGTTCGGCCGACTCCTCCATCTCTGCCGGATCAGGACCCTCGTCGAGGAAGGAATAGTCCGTCTCTGACGTCTGAGGAAAGGGCACCGCACACCCCACGTAGGTCAAGCCGCCTCGGCAGTTTGCCGACACGCACGAGGCGGAGTTTGCCATGATGAGCGCAGGGAGCACCAGCTCGAAGCGCTCGAGCCCCTCGGAGGCCGACGTCGCAAACGTCCTCCGCGCATCAAGGAGCTGCCGGCCCGCGTGGAGTATTGCTGGTGACTTTGCCTGCAGAAACGGGACGGCGGCGACCACCATGCCCGCAGCAAAGACCAATACCCCCGCAAGGCCAAGGCTGAGCACGCAAGCATCAATCACTTGAACCACAGTCGAAAAGGCCGCGACGCAGTTTGACCCCGCCATCGCGGTGGCGTCGGCCACCTCCTGGACCTCTGCCGAACGAGAGAGGACCCATTCGGCAGAGGCAACGGAGAACACGAGCGTCAGGCTGACGAGAAGTGCGAGGGCGACCGCGATGGTCGTGTATCCGCCCTCACCATCCAAAAAGATTCCCACGGTTGGACCGAAGTCTCTGACACGCCTATCCCCACACCTGTTGCCAGCTCCCATAGCTCCCTCCAAACCACGACGGTCGCAGACGTTCCGTAACGTGAGTCCTTAGCACGAGCAAATCGCCATCACGTTCTCCCAGGGCCGCCGTCGCGACTCCTAGCAGGGGCAGTGGCCTCAGGCGGCCGACAATGTCGACCGACACGCTCGATCCGTCCTCGGCATAGTCAAACGTGACCTCCCAGCCATCCCTTCCACCCACATGAAAAGGCGACGCGTTCGGGACGGCATCAAGCCTCCTCAGCGCAAAACGTCGACAGGCATCCTCGTCTTCCTTTGATGCCGTGAGCAGGACCCGCGCGCACTCGCCGGCCACGGACCGCATGACCATGCGCGTATACAGCAAGAAGGCCGGCTGGATCAAAATGCCCAAAAGAAGCATGAGCGTGGGAAGGAGCACGGCCGCCTCTACGCTCGATTGGCCGCGTTGCCGAGCAAGGGATCCAATGCTGGGCCGTTGCTCAATAGAGCAAGATGTCCTGCGCAGAGCCAAACGCCCCCTCACCCGACATGCCATGGGAAGCCTTCTCGGTGCACAGGCGCACCAAAGCTCCCTCGCGAGCCGTGTGCCAAAGGGTTCCCATGGCGACGATACTCGCAAGGAAGGCAAAGAGCACGAGCGCATATTCCACTGTTGCCTGGCCGCGCTCGGCTCTATGCCCGTCAACATCCCCGCGACTTGTTTCCCTTCGCATGCCACGTCACTTCCCTCCCCTTCGGATGACGAGAGCTCTCGCTCCCACCTGCTCGCATCCATGCGGACGGTCGTCACCTCCGACCCTCCCCCTATCCGCGCACGCACGACCACAACCTCGACCCATCCATCCCCTTGGACCGTGCACGACCAGACATCGCCAACAAAGTCCAGGTATCCCGCCTGAACAAGCACGCATCGGCCGTCAGAGCGGTATGTAGTCAATACGTCCTCCGCCGCAGAGGGAACATCCCCGCTGACGAGCTGTCGTGACATGTCCTCCCCAAGCACGCCAGACATGTCGGAACCCAACTGCTCAGACAGTGCGCCAGAAGCATCCGTAAAGAGATCGTCGGTCTCCTTCCCGCTCACGTGCGCCTCCCCTCCTTCCTTGTCGGAATTGGCCAACCCTGTCGTTTCCAAAGGTCTCACCAGCCCTGAAGAGAAGCCGCAGGAGAGCGCCGCCATCACGACCATGGCGGCGATCACGCACCCTGCAATCGCGATGCGGCGCCCTCGCTTTCCCATGCCCTACAGCGATCCCATGCCGTTTGCTATGGCATCCCACAGCTCCTGGACCTTGCCTCTGAAGGTGACAATGGAAAGAATCGCGATGACCACGAGCACGCCGACAAGAATCGCGTACTCGGTCGTTCCCTGACCCGACTCGTCCATGGCCAACTGCCTGAGCGACCTCTTCACGTCCACCAACGCCATTCCAATCTCTGTTTCCATACGCAGTTCCTTTCTCCTTTGCGACGGCGCCCTTCAGCGTCGCCCTTACATGAAGCCAATAGAGGAGCTCAAAAGAGGGCCCAAGATGGACAGGAGCATCGCCGGGACAATGAGCACCCCCAAGGGAATCAGCATCTTTACCGGCGCACGTTCTATCTCTGCCTCGAGCTCGGAGCGCTGCTCCTCGCGAATGGCCTGCGCCTGCTGCTCAAGTACCGTCGACAAGGGAGAGCCAAAGGCAAGCGCCTGGCTGACCGCCCCCGCAAACCGCCGCAAGGCGGCAACGTCGAGTTCCTCGGCAAGGGAGCGGAGAGCCTCGTCCCTTCCGGTGATGCCCATGCGCCACGACAGCATTGCCTCGCTGAAGGCGTCGGCCAGCACGCTTGAGCTACGCTGGCAGTAGAGCTCAAGCGACGAGTCAAACGACAGTCCGGAGGAAAGCCCCAGCGTCACCACGTCCATCATTCCCGGAAGGTCGCGCAGGGCCTGCTCTTTTCGAGACGCACGAGCGGACCGATCCCTCGCCATCCTCATGGGAGGTAGGCCGCGAAGCCGCTCGATGACCGACTGCCACGCGCCCGTGGGTACGGCAACGGTCATCCGCCTCCCGCCAAGCGCGGCCTGGACGCCCGCAAAGGTGAGGGCGCCAACACAAACCAAGCAGGCCGCCAGCCTTCCATCCATCACAGGACTCCCTTCATGAGCTTCCTGATGATCAGGAGGGCGACCGCATCCATCACGGCTGCCAAGGTCAGGCTCACCATCCCTGGTGCCGTCATGATGCCGCGCTGAAAGTCGGGTGAGATGAGCGACAACGTGGCGACCATCACCACAGGCAGCACGGACACGACGCGTGCGGAGAGCCTGACCTGCGCCGTCTTTACCGAAAGGAGCCGCTCGAAGTCACCCTGGCGCTCAACAAGCAGTGCCGACTGCTGGAAGAGCGACCTGAGGGGGCTTCCCGTGCGCTGCGAGATCGAGAGAGCCGTCGCAAGAAGCTCGACACCTGGGGCATCAAGCTCCCCCACAAGCTCCCTCAACGCCTCTTGGACGGTCATGCCGCAGCGAAGCCGCATCGAGGCGTTCATGAACGCCGTCCCCGCGATTCCTCCTTGGTTCTCGCCAACGTATGTGATTGCCTGCGCGAGCGTCTCTCCCGCGCCGAGCGCCATGGCGAGGGTCCTGAAGACGTCAGGCATCTCGGCAGACAATGCTTCAGACCGCTTTGCCTTGTGGGATGAGTCCCAAAAGGCAATGCCCGTGCCCCAGGCGACCAAAGGTGCGACGGAGCCCAGCAAGGATCGCGACCAGGCAACGCAGAGGAGCGTGGTGACCGCAACGCACACAATCAGAAGGCCACAGCACTCGTTGCGCGTGACCAGCCGTCCACGACCTGCAAACCAGCCAACAAGCTCGTCACAGAAAGACGAGATGCACTCCACCTCAAGAAGCGCGCACGAAAGCCTCCAGCCTCCGAGCCGCCGCACGGCAGATGCCGCACCAAATGCCACATGGTCATAGGTTGCCTGCCATCCCGGATTCGTGTTGCCCAGCGCGCCAATGCCCACATAGGCACCAATCCACGCCAAGGTGGCGCAGGTCACGATACGAGCCGTCTCCAACGCTGCACCTCCTTTCGGTCAAGTACGCCCAACGAGAGCCCTTCCTCGACGAGCCTTGGCTCCCTCAGAAGCTCCCAGGTCCGTGTCGCCAAATCGAAGGAGACCACCTCCTCAAGCAGCACCCCGCCTTCGGGGTGCCTCCTCACAGTGGAAAGCGACGTAATGCGCCTCGTGCCATCCTCAAGCCGCGCCGACATCACGATGAGGTCAAGTGCCGTCGCAATCTGCTCCTTGATGATGTCGGCAGGAAGGTCCATGCCAAACCGCGCCATGAGGACGAGGCGCATGATCGCCTCGTCGGCCGTTCCGGCATGAAGCGTCGTCAATGACCCGTCATGCCCTGTGTTCATGGCCTGCAGCATGTCGATAGCCTCGGCCCCTCGACACTCGCCAACCACGATGCGGTCAGGCCTCATGCGCAGAGCGTTCTTCACCAGGTCCCTGATGGTGATCTCGCCAGTGCCCTCGATGGACGCCTCTCGCGCCTCAAGACGCACGACGTTGGGATGCGCATCAAACCTGAGCTCCGCAGAGTCCTCTATGGTCACGATGCGCTCGGCATGGTCGATCTCTGTCGAAAGGGCATTGAGCAGCGTGGTCTTGCCCGAGCCCGTGCCTCCGGCCACCGCGATGTCCTTGCGCAGGCGCACGGCCCACGAAAGCAGCATGGCATACCATTCAGGAAGGGCTCCCAAGGCAACCAGGCCTTCAAGCGACGTGATGCGGCTCGAAAACTTCCTGATGGTGACCGCTGGGCCATCTATGGCAACGGGCGGCGCAACCGCATTCACCCTGTCTCCGTTCTCAAGGCGCGCATTGACGATGGGGCTTGCCTTGTCGAGTCGCCTTCCCAATGGAGCCAAGATGCGATCCATGACCATAAGTATCTGTTCGGGAGTGTCAAACACCGCCTCCGCCCTATGGATGACGCCCGCTCGCTCAAACAAAAGCGACGTGCATCCGTTGATCATGATTTCCGTTACGGTCTCGTCCTCAAGCAAAGACTGGATGGGGCCCAACCCACACACCTCGTCGAGCACCTGCGCAACGAGCACGACGGCGTCTTCCTCTGCCATGCCCATCATGTCTGTCGCATGGACGATTGCCCAGCATGCGTCCCCCAGCTCGCGCCGCGCGTTTTCGATGTCGCCAGACGACACGATGCGCGACACGTTGGCAAGTCCAAGCCTCTCCACCAGCTCGTGCTTCAAACGCTCACGCAGCGCTGCGTCGCTCATCCTTGCCAACGGCTCTACGGAGGCCCCCTTCGCCTCCTCATGCTCTTTGACCCTCTCAAGAACCGACATCACGCCACCTCCCCACGACGACCAAAGAGTGCAAAGCCCTTCCTTGTTCGCAGCCTGTCGGCTGCCTTGCGAGCCTCATCATGGTCTGGCAGGACGCCAAGCTCCTTGAGCAGCGTCGCCAAGACCGAAGCCGAAACCCGCACGAAGTCGCTTCCCAGCTCGCAGAGCTCCCCCGCATCACCGGAGCAAAGAAGCTCCCCCACCTCGTCACCTCCGTCGGGCACACGAAACGCCCGCGCGCTCTCCAGGCCAACTTCGGCGCAGGGCGCAAAGGGCACCGTGACCATACGTGGATGGCAGCGGTTCTCTACGCGCACGATTCGGGTCCTGGCAACGCCCAACCGCACCGCAAGGGCACTCGTCTTGGCGATCGACGCCACGCCGCCTGCTCCTTCTCCCTGCACAATTACCAGGCGGTCAGCCTGCTGCATCGCCTGCGCCACTGCATCTGTGCAGGTGGAGGAGGTATCGACAATAACGAGGCCGCTCGTTTCAGAGAGCATTGAGAGCAGCTCGCCCACCGCGGGCATGACTTGCTCTGCCATCTCTGGGCGCTCGCAGGGACCCCAGACCCTCAGGCCGTCCATGACCTGGTGCCCCGCCTCGATGGCCCGATCCC
>JAFUBJ010000217.1 GCA_017460265.1 Atopobiaceae bacterium
CATTCGATACCTACCGAGAACGCTATTTGCTTTGGTACCACTCCCGCACCGTCTCCTGAGGTGCCCAACGTGCGTAGGTTGCCCGTTTCGGGCGCCCTGCCGTGGTACGAAACGCCAGGACGTTCCCGAGGCACCTCTTCCATACGTACGCCAGTGGCACCAAAGCCCATGAGGTTCTCGCCATCCTCTGAAAGTGGTACCAAACCACATGGCGTTCCTGCCCAACAGGCTGCACTCCTCACTTTTGAAACTGTCCCTTCGTGGTACCCAGCTTCAAAAGAGATATACTTAGCTAACCAGACCAAGCTAAGGAGGCCAATATGGTCCAGGTCAACATGCTGGAGGCAAAGAGCAACCTCTCCGCGCTCGTCAAGCAGCTCGAAGACGGGGTCGAGGACAGCGTGGTAATTGCGCGCAACAACGTGCCGGTTGCCCTCATCATCAGCTACGACTCCAACCAGGCTCAGCAGCGCATCGGCATTGCCAAGGACCTCAGGCTGGTTGCAGACGACTGGGACCCAAACGAGGGCGACGACGAGGTCTCTCATCTGTTCGGAGTGATGTAGATGCGTTTGCTACTCGATACCCACATCCTCATCTGGGCTCTCTCCGACGACCCGAAGCTTCCCGATCAGGCTCGGAGGCTCATCGAGGACCGGTCGAATCAAATCCTCTTCAGCTCTGCCGCCCTATGGGAGATAGAGATAGAGCATGCCGCCCATCCCGACCGAATGCTCTGCGATGCTGCCCAGATATCAAGCTATGCGCAGCAGTCTGGTTACCAATGCCTGCAAATAGCCGAGCGCCACGTGCTCGCACTTGCCTCGCTCGTTTACAAGGCTGACGCCAAGCCGCACAACGACCCTTTCGATCGCATCATGATCTGCCAGGCAAAGACCGATGGGCTCGTCTTCCTCACGCACGACTCGCTCATTCCAAACTACGGCGAGCCCTGCGTGCAGTGGGTCTGAAGCCACCCGTCTCAGAATGCGTAGGGGTTACCTGGTGTCCGGGCGCCCTCAAAGAGGCGCTCCATACCAATGCCGCGCATGCGCGTGATGAGCGTGGCAAGCTCGGCCTCTGGCGCGGGGAAGCCCGAGAGAATCCACGACAGGGTCATCTGCACCGACGCCATGGCGTGATAGATGGTGGCAAGGCGCAGCTCCTCAGGCATGGGGTCGTCGCCCCACAGGCTCTGGTGCCAGGCAAGGTCAAAGTCTTGCGCGCGCTTCATTGAGTGCTCAGAGAGGTTGTTCTGGTCGTCCATGGCCGCCGCCTGGCGCAGAAACGTACCATGCTCATGCATCAGAGCCAAGGAGCGCTCAAGCTCGTCGCGGTAGGCAAAGCCGGTGGGCGTACCATTGAACGCACGTACCATGCGCTGTTCGTACACCTGGCAGATGAGGTCGTTCTTGTCGATGAAGTGGTTGTAGAAGGTCTGCCTGCTCACACCGGAGCGCTCGAGCAGACGTTTTACCGTCACACGCTCAAGCGGAACGCCCTCGTCCTCCACGAGCGCAAGCAAAGCGTCAATCACGATGCCCTCAACGTCTATAGCCATAGCTTCGCCTCCTCATGAAGAAAAGATAGCACTGCTCACCCCACGCGACAGGCAAAGCCGATGCCGAATGGCCTTCCCACTCATGGCTCCCCTCTTGCAGCTCGTCCTCCCAGGCGGTTTCCGTCCTTCTACATGAGGGCAGAACCACGAGGAGACACCCCGTTTTTCTCGCCATTGCACCGTTCTGTCCTTTACCACAAGGGCAGAAGGTCCGGCAGACGACAAAAGAGGGTGCCCCTCCCCACGGGAGAGACACCCCCATCACCAATGTGTCAGCCAGCCCTTAGTCCAGCTCGGCTCCGTTGGTCTCGATCACGTGCTTGTACCAGAAGAAGCTCTTCTTGCGGCTGCGGGCCAGCGTGCCCTCGCCCGCGTTGTTCTTGTCCACGTAGATGAAGCCGTAGCGCTTGTCCATCTCGCCGGAAGAGGCCGAAACGATGTCGATGGGTGCCCACATGGTGTAACCGAGCAGGTCCACGCCGTCCTTCTCCACCGCGTCCATCATGCAGCGGATGTGCTCGCGCAGGTAGTCAATGCGGTAGGAGTCGTCCACCATGCCGTCCTCGCCCACCTTGTCGTACGCGCCAAAGCCGTTCTCCACAATCATGAGCGGCTGGTCGTAGCGCTCGCTGAACCAGTTGAGCGCATAGCGCAGGCCCACCGGGTCGATTGGCCAACCCCAGTCGGTGAGCTTGAGGTACTCGTTGGGCACCATGTCGTTGGCGGCGTCGCCCACGCCCGGGATGCCCGCCTCGTAGAAGTTGAAGTCGGGGTTGTCGTCGCGTGCGGCCACGGCAAAGCTCATGTAGTACGAGAAGCCAATGTAG
>JAFUBJ010000218.1 GCA_017460265.1 Atopobiaceae bacterium
CAGCTGGACCTTGTACACGCCCTTCCCATCAAAGTCGTTGACCCAGAACTCGTGGGTGTAGGGCTCGTCAGTCACCGCCACGTTCAGGAACCAATACGCGCGTGCGCGCTTGGGACGCTTGTTCAGGATGGAGTAGAGGATGTCGCGGTCAAGCTCATGGGTGGACGGGTCGTTGGTGAGGAACACCAGGTTGTCCGCAAGCAGCGGCATCTCCTCGTCTTGCGAAAGCGAACGAAGCTGGTCGAGGTAGTCGTTCATCTCGAGTTTAACAAACTGCATGCGCTCGATCTGCGTGCCGCGATGCCAGATGAACATGACCATGAAGATGGCGAAGGCCAAGAGCACCGTCACGTAACCACCGTGCATGAACTTGGTGAGGCTCGAGAAGAAGAAGAACGACTCGATGGCGCCAAAGAAGAGCGCGAAGGGAATCGCGAGCAAGGTGCTCTTCTGAATCTTTGACAGGAAGACCGTGAGCAAGATGGTGGTCATGAGCATGGTGACGGTGATGGCAAGACCGTATGCTGCCTCCATGCGCTCTGAGCTGCGGAAGAAGAGCACCACGCCCACACAGCCAATCCAGAGGATGTTGTTTACCAGGGGAATGTAGATCTGGCCCTTGTTCTCGGAAGGATAGTTGATCTTCATGTGGGGCATGAGGTCGAGGCGAATGGCCTCAGACACGATGGAGTAGCTGCCGATGATGAGCGCCTGGCTCGCGATGATGGCCGCCAACGTGGAGAGCACGACTGCAAAGATGCGCCAGCTGCCAGGAAGCATCTGGAAGAATGGGTTCATGGCAGGACCCATAGCGATGAGCTCGGCGTTGGCGTTGTTGGCGATGATCCAGGCGCCCTGTCCCAGGTAGTTGAGGATGAGGCAAGTCTTGACGACGGGCCAGCTTGCATAGATGTTTGCCTTTCCCACATGTCCCATGTCGGAGTAGAGGGCCTCCGCACCGGTGGTGCAGAGGAAGACGTTGCCCAGCACCATGAGGCCTGCACGGTTGAGGTTGCCATCGAAGAGGAACATGATGCCCCGGAGCGGGTTGAAGGCCCTGAGGACGTTGAGGTCCGCAAAGACGTGCAGAATGCCCACGATGCCCAAGAAGCCAAACCAGAGGCACATGATGGGGCCAAACGCCTTGCCGATAGAGCTCGTTCCCGCTCGCTGCACAATGAAGAGTGCGCAGATGATGGCTATGGTGATGGCCACAACGATGCTTTGCGAGTCACCAATGAGGTGATGCACGAGGTCTATGGTGCGCAAGCCCTCGATGGCGGTGGTGACCGTGACGGCAGGGGTCAGGATGCCGTCTGCAAGAAGCGCGGCGCCACCAACCATGGCGGGTCCGACAAGCCACGCGCCACACTTGTGCACGAGGCTGTAGAGAGCAAAGATGCCGCCCTCGTTGTGGTTGTCTGCCTTCATGGCAACGAGCACGTACTTGACGGTGGTGATAAGGGTCATCGTCCAGATGATGAGCGACAGCGCGCCAATGATGACGTCAGGCGTGCAGGTGTCGAGTCCTCCGTTGCCGTGCATGATGGCGCGCAGGGTGTACATCGGGCTTGTGCCGATGTCTCCGTATACGACGCCCATGGTGACGAGGACCATGCCAAGGCTGAAGGGGATTGCCTCGTGAGAAGCCTGAGATGCCTTCTCCTTGGCTGTTAGTTCGCTTAACTTGCCCATTACGCCCCTTTCGACGCAGGATGAACGCAAGCGAAGGTGCTTGGCCATCGCTCTAAGCTGCAAAACTCTAGCATCACTGGTTCTGGGTCCCTTTTTGGGAAGCATTCTTTATGCCATATTTATGCTGTGAGGAGGTGCCCTTTGCCTGTCGGTTGGCTATCGCTGGCAGGAACGGGGTATGGTAATCGGCGGACCTTAGGTGCGTCGACGGGAGAGAAGATGGACGGTGCTGTGCGGGGGTTGATCCCTGCTGGTATGCCATCTGTCGACAAGGGCGGCGTGGTAACCGTGAAGACAGGCCTGCTTCCCAATCTTGTTGTGACGGCGGCAATCCAGGCCGTCACGGTCCTTGTGGCGCTTCTGCTTGACAGCATGGAGTTTGCCGAAGAGGCCATGATCGTCCTGTTCGTTCTTGGCGTGCTGGTGACGGCGGTAAGTACCGAAGGGGCGGCGTACAGCATGGTGGCCTCGGTTCTGTCGGTGCTCCTGTTCAACTTCTTCATCGTCGAACCGCGCATGTCCCTCCAGGCATGGGGGCCGGATTATCCCGAGACCTTTGCCGTCATGCTCTCGGTTGCCCTCTTTGCAAGCTATCTGGTGGCAAAGATGCGCACGAACGCGCGACTCTCCATGGAGGCGACGGTGAGGGCGCGCAACGAGCAGATGCGTGCAGACCTGCTGAGGTCCGTCTCGCATGACCTGCGGACGCCCCTTACCGCAATCATGGGCAACACGGACATCCTCCTGACAAATGACGACGCGCTTCCCGAAGAGACGCGCACCAGGTTGGTCCAGGACATCCATGACGACGCAACCTGGCTGACCGATGTGGTAGAGAACCTGCTTGCTGTTACCCGTTTTGACAAGGACCGCGTAATGCTCAACATGCGTCCCGAGGTGGTTGACGAGGTAATAGAAGAGGCGCTGCGGCACGTCCGTCGGGATGCCTCAGGTCATACCATTACGGTAACGCCTTCGGACGAGCTTCTGCTTGCTCGTATGGACTCGCAGGTCATCGTGCAGGTCATCGTGAACTTGGTGAACAACGCGCTGGCACATACGCCCGAGGGCTGTGTCGTGAACATAGCCACCAAGCGCATGGAAGACGAGGTTGCCGTGACCGTCTCTGACGATGGGCCGGGGGTTGGCGAAGGAAACCACGAGGCTGTCTTTGATGCGTTCTATACCGCAAAGGAATCGCTGACCGACGGTCGCCGTGGTATTGGGCTCGGCCTTGCGCTCTGCAAGACGATTGTCGAGGCTCACGGTGGTCGCATCTGGGTGGAAGATGTTGAACCGCATGGGGCAGCCTTCACTTTCACGCTGCCGCTCGAGGAGGTCCCTGGTGATGAATGACAAGCATGCGAACGTCCTTGTCGTTGAGGACGACGCGACCGTTCGTAACTTGGTCGTGACTGCCCTGGACTTGAACGGGTATCCCTTCCAGGCCGTCGACAACGGAACGGCTGCCTTGACTGCCATGGCGAAAAGCCTTCCAAACATCATCCTGCTTGACTTGGGCCTGCCCGACATGGATGGCGTGGATCTTATTGAGCGCGTACGCTCGTGGTCGCATGTGCCCATCATCGTCATCTCGGCGCGCACGTCGGACGAGGACAAGATCCGTGCCCTCGATGCTGGTGCTGACGACTACCTTTCCAAGCCGTTTTCGGTGGGTGAGCTCTTGGCGCGACTTCGCGCGACCGAGCGCCACCTTGCCTATCTGGGCATCCAGACGGCGTCAGAGCCCTCAGTCTTTGAAAATGGGGCGCTTTCCATTGACTATTCCTCGGAAGAGGTGACGGTTGACGGCAAGGTCGTCCACCTGACGCCCATCGAGTATCGCCTTCTCTGCCTGCTTGCACGAAACGTGGGCCGCGTGTTGACGCATGGGACCATCTTGCAGGAGGTCTGGAAAAGCTCGAGCAAGAGTGACCTTGCCTCGTTACGGGTGTTCATGGGTTCGCTCAGAAAGAAGATCGAGCCCGACACCTCTGCTCCCCGCTACATCCAGACGCACGTGGGCGTGGGGTCTCGCTTGATTCAACAATAGTGGTGACTCGGAAGGGATACTCCCCTTTGAG
>JAFUBJ010000219.1 GCA_017460265.1 Atopobiaceae bacterium
AGGTCTCAGGCCTTGGCTGGGGCCGCGTGCTGGGCTATGACCCGTCTGTGGAGGAGCTCGAGGGCGGCGAGCTCGTGAACCTTGACGCCCTCTTTGCCGAGGCAGACGTGATAAGCCTGCATTCCCCGCTCACGCCCGAGACTCACCACATGGTGGATGCTGCGCGCCTCGCGACGATGAAGCGCAACGCCATCCTCGTGAACACGTCGCGTGGCGGTCTGGTCGATACGGTTGCCCTTGCGGACGCTCTTCAGGCAGGTCAGATCCTTGGTGCGGGTATCGATGTGTTTGAGGAGGAGCCGCCGGCAGCGGACAACCCGCTCTTTGCCTGCCGCACCGCAGTGCTTTCCGATCACACGGGCTGGTATTCCGTCGAGTCGCTCGAAAACCTGCATCGCATGGCAGCCGAGGAGGCGGCCCGCGTGCTCAAGGGCGAAGAGCCACTTTCGTGGGTGAACCGCTGGTAGCTTGGCCTTAGGGAAGTGAGTATCGTCCTGAGAACTATAGCCCCGCCTGTTTGGATAAACAGGCGGGGCTATTCGCTTGTCGCCGCGGAGCTGTTTATGCGCGGACGTCCTTGATGATCTTGACGGCATCTTGGCAGATGGCCGTTATCTCGTCCCAGCGCTCCTCAGCTATGAGGTTCTCGGCAACCATCCAGGTGCCACCGCAGGCCAGGATGCTCGGGCAGGAGAGATAGCTTCCCAGGTTGGACAGGTTGATGCCGCCCGTGGGCATGAACTTCACGTTCGCATAGGGGCCAGCGAGCGCCTTGATGTAGGGAAGGCCACCAGCAGGCTCCGCTGGAAAGAACTTTACGGTGTCGATGCCGCGTGCGAGCGCCGCCTCCACGCCGCTCGCGTCAGAGATGCCCGGCATCATGAGGGCACCTTTGCCGAGCGCGTAGTCGAGCGTGTCGGGATTGAGGCCAGGGGAAACGATGAAGGTCGCCCCCGCCTCGATGGCGGCATCTACCTGGGTACGGGTAAGCACCGTACCCGCTCCCACGATCATCTCAGGAAACTGCTTGCGCATGAGGCGGATGCTCTCTGCGGCGGCGTTGGTGCGGAACGTGATCTCGGCGCAGGGCAGGCCGCCATCGATGAGCGCCTGGGCAAGGGGGAGTGCCTTGCTCGCATCATCGATTTTGACGACAGGGACAAGGCCGATTTCCTGCAGTTTCTTGAGCGTGCTGTTCATGAGGGCTCCTCGGAGTTAGGGTGGTTGTGTACTCAGTATCCTCCAAAGTAAGAATAATTTACACCATAACCCGATAAAAGGTAGAAAATATTACTTTTTGCGGTCACGCTCAAGGGGTATCTCGTCGAGGCCGGGAAGGATCTCGATCCAGCAGCCGTCAGGGTCTGCGATGAAGTAGATGCCCATGCGCGGGTTCTCCTTGACGATGCAGCCCATCTCCTCGTGCAGGGCATGGTAAGCGTCGTAGTCGTCAACCCGCACGGCGATGTGGGTGTCCCCATTGCCGTTGTCGTAGGTGCCGTCAAAGCCGTTGTTCCAGGTCAGCTCAAGCTCGAAGTCGCTTTCGTCGTTCCCAATGAAGACGATGAGCCAGCTGCCGTCATCAGGACCTTTGCGGCGCCTCTCGGTCAGGCCAAGGGCCTTTTCGTAAAACGCGAGGGTCGCTTCGAGGTCGTAGACGTGGGTGTTGCGGTGGATGACGCGAGCGCGCATGGTGAGTCCTTCCTATAGTATGATGCGGTGGTTCACAGGCACCTTTCAGTATAGATTGGGCTGCCACAGGTACGCGGCAGCCCATCTGGGAGAGATGAACATACTATCCCATATAAGTAATAAAATTTACATGTGTTGTTGATAAATGGTAACAATTGGCATGCAAGTGGTGAACAGGGAAGTCAGCTCATCTGCGGCAGTATCTTTAGGTTTGCATGGTAGGAAAGAGGTTGATGATGCAGGCAAAGAGCAGACGTTTCGTGGACGTGTGGGCCAGACTTGTGACCTCTGCTGCCGTTATGGCCCTTGCACTGCTGCTCTTCTCACCACGTGCCAACGCGGATGAGCTTGATGACCTGCTTGCCGCGGGAAGCTACGTCGAGGGTGAGGCCATCGTTGCTCTCACCGATGCCGAGGGTCTCACGGCCCAGTCGGACGCGCCGTATGAGATCACGCCGCTCATGCAGGTGTCGCCCTCGTCTG
>JAFUBJ010000017.1 GCA_017460265.1 Atopobiaceae bacterium
AAGGAGTTCTTGATCTGGTATGCGGTGACGGGCAGGTCGGTCACGTGGCCGTCATAAGAGCCGGTGAGCTCGCCGTTCATGGCGGAGATGATGTCGTCAAGCGGGACGATGGTCGCGCTGGGCAGGTTCTCGGCTGCCCAGTCGGCGCCGGTGGTGCCGGCCTGAACGGCAATCTTCTTCTCGGCCGCGTTGAGCGTCTCGAGGGTGTCCTCGGAGCCGACCTTGGTCACGAGCGACTGGTTGGAATCGACGTAGGGGTCGGACATGTCGACCTCGGCCTTGCGGGCGTCGGTGATGGTCATGCCTGCGATGGCAACGTCGGCAGTGCCGCCCGCCTTGATGGTGGGAACCAGGGAGTCAAACGCCTGGCTGGGAAGCCAGTTGACCTCGAGGCCAAGGTGCTCGGCAAGGGACTTGGACATGTCGATGTCGAAGCCCACAGGCTCGCCGGTCTTCTCGTCCATGGACTCGAACGGCGGGAAGTACAGGTTGGAGATGCCGGTCAGCTTGCCATCTTCGACGAGAGTGTAGGAGCTGGCATCAGCCGCGGCGTCCTCTGCAGGGGCATCGGTGGCAGGAGCGCCACCGCAGGCGGTGAGCGTGAGGGCCGTAGCGAGCATGGAGCTGCCCTTGATGAACTGACGACGTGAAATGGTGCTCATGGTGAATCCCTTCTTTGTTGTGCGAACCGTGGCGGGTCCGTCACGAAACATGCTGCGCTCAACGCGCAATATGGCATATATTAGGCGGTCGTGCCGAACCACTTCTCCTTCAGCTCGGCCATGGTTCCGTCAGACTCCATGTCGGCAAGCGCCTGGTTGATGGCGGCGGTGAGGCCAGGGTTGTCCTTGGAGACCACGATGCCGTACTGCTCGCCGGTGGGAATCTCGAGCGCAATCTCGCAGTCGGTGAACGATACGGTGCATTGGTGGCCGATGACCGGGAGGTCGGCGCAGAAGGCGTCATACTGCCCTGCCTGAACGCCCGTCATGCAGACGGTAACGGAGGCGAGCGGAACGATGGTGGCGGCGGAGAGGTTCTCGCGCGCCCACGCCTCGCCCGTGGTGCCTGCCTGGACGGCAATGGTCTTGCTGGCGTCGTTGAGGGCACCCTCGTCCTTTGCGTCGCTGTCCTTGCGGACCGCCACGCCCAGGTTGGAGTCGAGGTAGGCGTCGGTGAAGTCAATCTCGAGCTTGCGCTCCTCGGTGATGGAGAATGCGGAGTAGCCGATGTCGGCCTTGCCGCCCTGCTTGATCATGGGGATGATCGAGTCGAAGTCCTGAGGGGGAAGGTACTCGCACGTAAGGCCAAGGCGCGAGGCAATCTCGTTGGAGAGGTCTACGTCAAAGCCCTGGGCGACGCCGCCCTCGAAGGAGTCCAGCGGCGGGAAGTCGAGGTCGGAGGCAACAATGAGCTTGCCGTCTTCGACAAGGGCGTAGTCGGTAGCGGGGGCAGCCGTGGTGTCAGCCGCGGGCTCTGCGCTTCCCGATCCGCCACAGCCCACGAGGGCCAGGCCCATTACGGCCGCGGAGGCGCTGACGAAGTCACGACGGGAGATGTTGTTCTGAATGCTCATGGAATATCCCCTTCCTTGAGAGTCCTGGTCGCCTCTGGTTGCGACGCTGGCGGGTGTACCAAGGTGCCGCAGGCGACATGTCTTGAGTCCAGTCGAACTTGGGTTTAAATCTTCGTGCAACATGAATGAGTTGCAACCGAATACCACGGTGTGTTTATAAAGCTGACACAAAAGCCATATCCGCATAGTCCATGACTGTTTTTCGCAATTATGCATAAGTTTCTCATTTATATGCATGCATAAGAACAATCGCGAACAGCTCGGCGCATCACCCCTTCGGTGTCCCAAACAAGATGCGCCCCAACGTCATCCATCTGACGTCGGGGCGCATCTCGTGATTCAGGGAAACGCGTTAGATGCCGGCGTAGTAGCGCTCGCGCTCCCAGTCGGTCACGGTGGAGCGGTAGTCATGCCATTCGCGACGCTTGACGTCAAGCAGGTAGTCGCAAATGTGGTCGCCCAGGGCCTCGCGCACGAAGGAGCTGTTCTCAAAGCGCTCGATGGCTCGTCCAAGCGAGCGCGGAAGACGCTCGATGCCCATAGAACGGGCCTCGGCGTCGGTCATGCCCACCGTGGAGACCTCCTCCGGCAGACGCAGGCCCTCCTCGATGCCGCGGATGCCCGCCGCCAGCGTGATGGCAAAGGTAAGGTACGGGTTGGCCGTCGGGTCGGCCTGACGGAGCTCGACGCGCGTAGACTGGTGCTTGCCCGGCTTGTGCGTAGGCACGCGCACAAGGGCGGTGCGGTCCTTGCGTCCCCAGGTTGCATAGATGGGGACCTCGCCGTTGCGCACCAGGCGCTTGTACGAGTTGACCGTGGGATTGGTGATGAGAGCGTACTCCGGTGCGTACTTGAGCAGGCCGGCAACGTAGTGCTGGGCGATGTCGGAAAGGTGCGCCGGGTGGTGCTCCTTGGGTGCCCAGAAGAGGTTGTTGCCCTCGTGGTCAAAGAGCGACTGGTACAGGAACATGCCCGAACCCGAGACCTCGGTCAGCGGCTTGGGCATGAACGAGGCAAACATGTTGTTGGCATACGCCACCTGACGGATGGCGAGGCGCGCCGTGATCACGTTGTCCGCGCTGGTGCGAGCGTCGGCGTAGCGCAGCTCCACGGCGTTTTGGGACGCGCCGTTGGTGTGGTAGGAATACGTGACGGGCACCGACATGTGCTCGAGCGTAAGGATGGTCTGGTGACGCAGGTCGGTCGCGGCATCAGACGAGGTGAGGTCGAAGTAGCCGGAATTGTCCAGCGGAACGGGAATCGGGCCCTTGTCCTTGAAGTAGAAATACTCCATCTTGGGGCCGACCATGAGGACGTAGCCCTTCTCGTCCGCAGCGCGGAAGACGCGGTCAAGCCAGCCGCGGGGGTCGCCATCAAAAGGCTCGCGCGAGGGGGTGTACACGTCGCAGAAGATGCGCGCCGTGCCCTTTCCGCCGCCCACGGGAGGCACGATCTGGAACGTGGTGGGGTCGGGATAGGCAAGCATGTCCGACTCCTCGGGGGTGACAAAACCCTCCACCGCCGAGCCGTCAAAGCCAATCCCCTCGTCAAAAGCCTGCTCGAGGTCCTCCGACGCAATGGAGAATGCCTTGAGGTTGCCCAGGATGTCAGTGAACCACAGACGAACGAAGCGGATGTCTCGCTCCTCGATGGTGCGCATGACGAAATCGATGTTCATGTCGGTGCTCATGTCTGCCTCCTTCTCTAGATAAGAAAGGATACGTCATTTTGTCACCGATAGCTTCTCACAGTAGCGTTACGCCACCGTTTCATACGTTCGCGGAAAAGGAGGTTCTCTGAAACGAGACTCGCCAGTGCCGTGCACACGGAAGGAACGCCCTTAGGCCTCGACACCTTCGACGATACGTCCGGCATCCATACGCATCACGCGATCTGCATAGGTGGCAGCAGCCTGCTCGTGCGTCACGAGCAGCACCGCCCTCCCCTCTCGCGATGCGGCACGGAGCGCGTTCATCACCAGCTCGGTGTTCTCGTCGTCAAGGTCGCTCGTGGGCTCGTCCGCAAGGATGACCTGTGGCTCGACGACCAGGGCTCGCGCGATGGCCACGCGCCTGAGCTCTCCGCCCGAAAGCTCGGAGGGGTAGGCATTGGACAGCTCCGCTATGCCGAGCTTTTCCAGAAGGGAGTCGACGCGGTCGTGGACGTCCGTCGTCTCTCCGTGCATATGGCACGGCAGCTCCACGTTCTCGAACACGGTCAAGCTGTGGAGGGCCGTATGACCTTGGGGGATGACGCCGATCGCCTGGTTGCGCAGACGCGAGAGGGCCTCGTCGCTTAAGGCGTACAGATCCTGGCCAGACAGGCTCACCGTTCCCTCGTCAGGCGTGAGCAGGCCTGCAAGCATGTTGAGCAACGTGGACTTGCCGCTCCCCGACCGCCCCATGAGGGCACACATCTCGCCAGAGCGCAGGGCAACGCTGACATCTGCCACCGCATCAAAGCGACGCGCTGCGTCCCGTCCGGCACGAAAGAACGACTTGCGCAGGCCGGCGCCCTGAAGAACCACATCTCCCATGGCTACTCCTCCCTCAGGCTCTGCCCGGGATCAACCTTAGAGAGCCTCATGGCCGAAAGGGCAGACGTCAGAGGCCCCACAAGCGAGGAGAGCACAAACGTCACCACCGAGACAAGCACGATGGTGCCTCCAGAAGGCATGAGGAAGGGAAGGCTCAGCGCGGACTCAAGCGCCTGGTTGAAGAGCACCAGGGCGCACAGGGCCACCAGTATGCCGATGGCCGCACCTACGACCGAGAGCATTAGGGCCTCCGTTATCACGACCGAGGAGAGCATGCGGCGCGACGCGCCCATGACCCTCAGGACTGCAAACTCCCGCGTACGCTGGCGACCCGTCATGGAAAACGCCGCCACCAGCACCGCCACGGCAAGGAGCCAAACCGCCACGACCAGCATGCCCACCATGCGCGAGGCTCCCGACACGCCGTCAGCGACGCCAGAGGTCATGGACCGCGAAGGCACGGCCCAGACGCCGCGCACGTGCAGGTTGATGTCATCGGCAATGTCGGAGGCGCGATACCCGTCCGCCACCTTGATCTGTACGGTCGAGACGACCTTGTCGGGGTCTGCCTTGTCCATGGTCTGCTGTCCTTGTTCCACCGCACTGCGCATGAGCTCGCGAATGGTCTCGGCAGAGGCAAACGCCGCGCCGTCGAGCGAGGTCCCCGTCTCGTCCAGCTTGGCCACGATGCGGCACTCCACGCCAAAGAACCTCACCGTGGTGCCTGGCGCCCCGGTGATGTCGCAACCGACCACGACGTCGTTCAGCCCAAGCTCGTCGGCATAGCTGCGCGCAATCCACGGCTGTATGGTGAAGTCGGTCTTGGGGTCGATGCCAATGATCTGAATGGGATACGAGCAGCATCCCGCCTTGGCGGTCGCCAGGTAGTACTGGGGGGAGACCTGCTTCACGCCCTCGACCTGCGCCACGGTGTCTAGGATGGATGCATCCATGTAGAAGGATCCGGGGACGCCGTCGAGCATGACCTGCTCGAGGTCGGTCGTGGACTTGGCCGTCTTGGGCGCCACGATGACGTCTGCGCCCAGGCGCTGCTCAAGGCTTTGCAGACCATGACGAAGGCTGGCCGTCATCAGCGTACCGGCGAGCATGGCAAAGGCAAGCACGGCCACCAGCGAGACCAGGAGCGCCGAGCGCCCCGGATGCCGTGCGATGTTCTTGAATGGCAGCTTTTTGAAGTCCATCTATCGCACGTCTTTCGAACGGGCGGAAAGCACGAGGTCGGCAGCGGAGGCAAGGACCATGCCCGCACCCACGGCTATGCCAAAGGGATGCATGATGGCGTTGCAGCGCATGGCTGCCATCATACAGAGTGGCACCACGTTGCCGGGAAGGATGGCTGCGGCAGCGCCGACAACCAGAACCAGAGCCGTAAGAACACGCTGAACCGTTACGTTTGACACCAGCACACGCACCACACTTGCCACAAAGGCGCAGGCCCCCAGCCCGACCAGCACGCGTGACGCGCCGTAGCAGGCGCCGACCGTGCCATCATCGTGCACGCAGGGACCCGCAAACGTAAGGACACCAACGGCAAGCAGTGCAGAAAGGGCGACCAGCGCATAGGCCGCAATGGGGAAAGCGTTACGCTTCTGCATCGGTACACGCTCCTTCTCATGAGTTAGACATAGCTAACCATCTTAGCCCATGCGGGGAGCTCTGGGCCGCCTACTACCTAAACCATACAGTTGGCAAGCAATTCACGAGGTAATGGGTCGAAGGGGGCGCCCTCTTTTTGGCTACACGCCAAACATGCCCTTTATAAGGGAAAGGATTTCCCCCATCGTCTGCTCGTCAAGGCTCTGTTCGAGCGACTTTATGTTGCGCGCCTGAGCATCCACGCCAGACAGCTGTTCCACACATGCCCAGCCAGAGACGGGCAACCCTTCTGGAAGAGCGACATGAAGCGGATACCCATTGTTAACCGAGGTGATGGGTACCACAAAGGTGAGCGGTGACCTCAGGTTAAACCCGTCAATGCTGACAACGACTGCAGGCCTCCGTTTTGCAGGCTCGTGCCCAACAGATGGGCTGAAGTCGAGCGTCACCAGCTCCCCTTGAAGCGCGATCACGCGACCACCTCCGCACCAACAGCGCCCGGCAGCCACTCCTCGCCGCGATACTCCCCGTCATACCCATCAAGGAGCGCGGCAATGTTAACCTTGCGCGTCGCGCGATAACGAGGCCGCTCTTCGGCAGGTCTCAGCTGCACCACTCCAGAGTCGTAGGTAATAACAATGCGGTCCCCCACCGTAATGCCCACGGCATCGCAAATCTCCTTGGGAATGCGCACGCCCTGGCTATTGCCCCAGCGCTGGACCTTTGTCTCGAATTGCTCTGCCACAGGCATGACGCACCTCCCACACAACGTATATACATAGGAGTATACAACAAAGAGCTGAAATGCCAGTGGCAAAGATGCCGAGGAGCTCGCCTACCAGCGACGCCAGACGGCGGCGGCGTTGGAGCGGGCCATGAGGCCAGAGATGTCGATGTTTGCCGGGCACACGTCACGACAGGCAAGGGACTTGCCGCACCCGCCAAAGACCGCCTCGCGGTAGGCACTGGCAAGACGTGCACGGTCTTGGGGCGTTGCCTCCGCCAGAAGGCGCGCCAGGGGGACCATCGTGGCCATGCCGCCAAAAGGCCCATCGGCCGAGAAGTTGGGGCACACCTCAAGGCAGCAGCCACACTGCAGACACCGCGACGCCTCGTAGGCCATCTCGCTTCTGCGCGCGGGCAGCTCGACTTCCCCCTCAAGCCAGCTTCCCAACTCACGAAGACGCCCAAAGAGCGCCGAGCGGTCCACCATCAGGTCGGCAATCACCGGAAACTTGCGCAGCGGCTCAAGCACGACGCGCTCGCCCTTCAAGACAGAGAGGCGGGCGTCGCAGGCGGCGCGCGGCACGCCATTCACCAGCATGGCGCAGGCGCCACACTTGCGCTGCAGGCAGCTGCAGTCCCATCTGATGGGACTTGCTGGGTTGCCGTCAACGTCACGCAGGTCGGGAAGGTCGTTCAGCTCGCGCAGGGCGCTCGCCACGGTCGCGGAAGCGTCTTCGGTCTCGTACCGGAACACCTGGCGATACTCGCGCTCGTCAGCAGAGGCACGACGAGCCACCTCAATCAGCTTCAGCATCACGCGCTCCCTCCCAGAGCGGGAACGCCCTCTCGGGCCATCGGCAGGTCCTCGAGCGCCACTCGTAAGGAGCCGTCCACAATACGGGCAACCGTCACCCGAGCCATCCCCTCGTCACGCTGGGGATAGTCGCTCCTAAAGTGGGCC
>JAFUBJ010000220.1 GCA_017460265.1 Atopobiaceae bacterium
ATGGGCATGCTCAGGTTACGGCGTGTCGTTTTTTCGGTTGATGTAAGGAGACCATCATGGCAAAGGGCCTTGCCTCCCTTCGTAATGGCAGTGATATTCGTGGAGTCGCCCTCGAGGGCGTCGCAGGAGAGGAAGTCAACCTCACCGATGACGCCGTGCGGCTGCTGGCACAAGGCTTTTTGCGCTGGGCATCTGCGCGGCTTGCGCGTCCGGTAGAGTCGCTGCGCATCGCCGTGGGGCGCGACTCGCGCCTTTCTGGCCCCTCGATTGTCGAGGTGCTGACGGACGAGCTTGTCAGACATGGTGTCCATGTGCTTGACTGCGGCCTTGCAACCACGCCTGCCATGTTCATGAGCTGCATTTTTGATGAGGTCTCTGCCGACGCCTCCATCATGGTGACCGCCAGCCACCTGCCCTGGAATCGCAACGGCCTCAAGTTCTTCACGGCGGATGGGGGAGTGGAGAGCTCCGACATCGTGGCCATCACCGAGCTTGCCGAGTCTGCCGAGCCGGCTCTTCCTGCGTGCGATGGCGTGGTCGAGAAGGTCGACCTCATCGACCTCTATGCCGCCCACCTGCGCTCCCTCATATGCGACCAGCTTGGTGAGGTCGACCCGCTCGCTGGGCTCTCGGTCGTTGTGGATGCTGGCAACGGTGCCGGTGGATTCTATGCCACGCAGGTGCTTGAGCCCCTGGGTGCCGACGTTTCTGCCAGTCAGTTCCTTGAGCCGGACGGGACCTTCCCCAACCATGTGCCCAACCCCGAGGATGCGGGCGCGATGGCGTCAATCACCGCTGCCGTCAAGAGCTCTGGGGCCGATCTGGGCATCATCTTCGACACGGACGTGGACCGCTCGTCTGCGGTCGACGAGCATGCGCGCGAGATCAACCGAAACGCGATCGTGGCCCTTGCGGCGACACTTGTGGCAAAAGATCATCCCGGTACCTCCGTCGTGACGGACTCTGTGACCAGCGATGAGCTCACCTCCTATCTGGAGGACGTGCTTGGCCTGACGCACATGCGCTACCGTCGTGGCTATCGCAACGTCATCAACAAGATGGTGGAGCTCAACAACGAAGGCGTGGACTGCCAGCTTGCCATCGAGACGTCAGGGCATGCCGCATTCCTGGACAACTATGCCTTGGACGACGGAGCCTACCTGGGCACCCTCATCGTGTGCGCCGCAGCCCGCCTTAAGCGAGAGGGCAGGGGAATCTCCGAGCTGATTGCACAGCTGGGGGAGCCTGCAGAGTCTTGTGAGGTGCGCATGCGCATCCTGGAGGAGGAGTTTCGCGCGAAGGGCTTCGAGGTGCTCGCGGAATGCGAGGCATGGGTCGATGAGAAAGCGCAAAGGGTTGTTGGTGACGATGTGGTCGTGACGCTCGCAAAGCCTAACTACGAGGGCGTGCGCGCCAACTTTGCAGGCGCGGTAAAGGGCTGGTTCCTTCTGCGCATGTCGCTTCATGACCCCATTCTGCCTTTGAACATCGAATCGTCCAACGTGGGCGGTGTCGAGAGGATCAGGGCGACGCTCAGGACGTTCTTTGCAGAAATTGAAGGTGTGGACTCTTCGGCGTTGTAGGGTATACTAGTCGTCTGATACGGGGCGTGGCGCAGCTTGGTAGCGCATCTGCTTTGGGAGCAGAGGGTCGCTGGTTCGAATCCAGTCGCCCCGACCAGAACATTCGCAGGTCAGAGGCTATGTCCTCTGACCTTTTTTTCGTTTAACACCTAATGAACACCTTTTTAACACCTACATCGAAGGCCTCCTGTGGGCAGCTGCATGCATCCCCCGGAGCGCCAACTGGCCTTTCTCTGCCTCTGTCCAACGTTTGGCTATCAGCCGACGAACTGCGTCATCTCGTTCGCTGTTGACCGACAAACGGCACGGATAAGGGACATGCAAAGCCACATTGACCGACAGGCGGCACGGATAACGGTCGCGAGGGCCCCTTATCCGTGCCGTTTGTCGGTCAACGTCGGCAGGCGCGCTCCTTATCCGTGTCGATCTGCGGTCAACGTGCCTCGTCTATACCGCCGCGTCGCTTCCGTCTGCACGCAACTTGGGGACGGAGGGCAACGAAGGCCCCTCTGCGGGAAGTTGCGTGCATTCCCCGAAGCACCAACTGACCTTTTGTCACCGTCATTGCACGCAACTTTGGCATAGAGGGCCACTTTGGCCTCTTTGAGGCCAGTTGCGTGCAACGGTGTGGCCCTGGAACCCAAACGTCAGGGGACGGACATGTAAAGTCCTATAAGCCAAACGTTATTGGCGCGGACTTGCCTACAGATGTGTCTGGTTTCGGAACTGAGGCCCATGGCGGCTTGGGGCCTACAGGGAGGAGTCCCCGCGGAGCTTCGGGCCTGGTTCCGAAATGGGACGGTTCCTCCCGAGACGCATAAACAACGAAATCCTTTGTCCATTGTGAAGAGGAGGATGCGACCTTGGATTACGCCAGAGAGCTGGACCCCGAAACCGTGGAGAAGATCAGCGGCGGTGGACTGGACGCCGATGTGTTTGACTTCGGCGGGGTAGTGCACGACC
>JAFUBJ010000221.1 GCA_017460265.1 Atopobiaceae bacterium
AAGTGCACACAACTTGACCTCGGGCATCTCAGGAAGCCATCAAGTCAGTGATTGTGTGCAGATCCCACGGGCACCAACTGTCTTTTGTCGCGAGAATTGCACGCAACCGGACCTCGGGCGCCTCGGGAAGCTGCCAAGACGGCGATTGCGTGCAAACCTACGAGTGCCAACTGGACCTTTGCCGAGAGGATTGCACGCAACTCACCAATTCGCGACCTATGAGAGGCCTGCGGGGCGATTGCGTGCAGTCTCCTGAGCGCCAACTGACCTTTTGTCGGGAGGGGTGCACACAACCGGGCCTCGGGCAACCTGAGGGGCGCCTCCTTTGGCAATTGTGTGCAAACCCACGAGCACCAACTGGCCTTTTTTCGCACGGTTTGCACGCAACTCTCCCAAAGAGCGATCTATAAGGGCCATTTGGACAATTGCGTGTAGTCTCCCTGGCGTCAACTGGCCTTTTGTCGCGAGAATTGCACGCAATCCGTTGGTGCATCCGACGGCGGCTCAAGCGCGCAGATCCTGGCGTGCCTCTCTCCAGGCGGGATAGTAGCGGTCCATGAGGGTGTGGAAACGCGCGTTGTGAGAGGGCTCGAGCAGGTGGCAGAGCTCGTGGACCACGACGTACTCAAGGCAGTGCCGTGGATATCCCACCAGCCTCGTGTTGAGCGTGATGGCACCGGACTTGACGTTGCACGACCCCCAGCGCGACTTCATGGTGCGCAGGCGCACGTCGCTCGCATGCACGCCCATGACGGCCTCGTGCCGGGCAAAGAGCGCGGGAAGCGCCTCGGCAAGCTGCGAGTGCACCCATGCTTGGGCAAGCCTCTCGCGATGCGCAACCGCCTGGTCCGAATCGCCCAGCCAGCGCTTTGCGACAAAGAGGGTGAGCTGGCCGTCCTTAGCCTCGACGCGCTCGGCCCGCGAACTTGGGGCCTCGACAACCCTGACGGGCAGCTCCTCTCCCCAGAGGCGTGTCGTGTCGCCATCGCTCCAGCGGCAGGCCTCCCGAGCCGTGCGCCGCTCCACCAGAGCGCGCTTGCGGGCTATCAAGGCTCCTTCGAGGCCACAAAGCGCTCGATGTCAGCCATGGGAACGCCGAACGGTGCGCTCACGTGCACCGTACCGTCGCTCCGAATGCGCAGGTTGAGGTTCTTCACGCGCTTGCGCTCGAGCTCGAACTCAATCGCCCCAACAGAATAATGGGTTTTACGTGCTTCTCGTTTCATGCCAAGGATTCTTCTCACCCCGTGCCGTGCTAAGCATGGAAAATAGATACCAGCTCTGCACATTGTAGTTCAGCCCGTCGCCTTGACGGGCCGATGCGAAGGGAGAGACCATGGCGAGTTCGTATGGCGAGGATGCAAGCAAGCAGGCGTTGCGTTCGGCGTATATGGAGCTCCCCACCTTGTCCCCCTCGCATCAGGCACGCCTTGACGGGGACATTCTTTCCCACCTCAGGATGCTGGCGGAATACCGCGCCTGCGAGCTCGTGCTTGCCTTCCCCTCGCAGCGCGAGGAGGCCGACACGCTCGAGGCCGCCCGTCGCGCGCGCGAGGAGGGCACGACCGTTGCCGTTCCTACCGTTGCCGCGGA
>JAFUBJ010000222.1 GCA_017460265.1 Atopobiaceae bacterium
AAGGCCTGCGTCAAGGTGCTCGTCGACTAAGCTCGCGCCTGGTTTTCCTGCATTTGAAGGAAGGCTCCCCGTGCTTGTGGCCAAGGAGCCTTCATTTTGCGTTAGGAATGCGCGACGCGTTAGGGACGCACGATGATGGGGATGTTGGAGAGGGCCTCCGCCGCCTCCTCGGGCAGGTAGACCGAGACAAGTGCGTTGCCGGCAGGGAAGACAGCGCGACCATCCTTGTCTATTTCGACGAAGGCCTCCTCGCCGAGCACACACACCCAGCGCTCGCCCGCATGCTGGGCTCCTACCTTCATGTCCTTCTCTCCGCCATCGCGATGGGAGAGGACAACGGCGCAGCCTGGTCCCTCCTCGGACCCCTCGCGGGTCCAGCCCACGATGTCTGGCTCGTCAAGGTAGTCATGCTGAGCGCCATAGGCGCAGTCCATGCGAATCTCCATGAGCAGCGGCAGCTCGGCCACCGCAGGGATGCCGTCGTTGGGAAGGCCATAGAGGTCAGCGAAGAACACGCAGGGGTAGCCCGCCTCGCGCAGAAGGGTGAGGGCGTACGCCGCAGGCTTGAACCAGTGCTGTACGGTTGACTCGAGCGACTGGTCGGGCTGCGTGTCGTGGTTGTCCACAAAGGTGACCGTGCGGATGGGGTCTTCCATGACAAGCGTGTTGTCAAAGATGTGCGTGAAGTCGATGGCGTCGCGGTTTTGGCTTGCATTGAAGAAGTTGAAATGCAGCGGCACGTCAAAGAGCGAGAGTGACTCCTCCTCGCCAATGTAGGCCTTGAGCGCACCAACGTCGTAGAGCCAGTATTCGCCTACCACAAAGAGCTCGTGGTCGACCGATGCACGCATGTCGGCAATCCAGCGCTGGTAGAAGGCCCGGCTCATGTGCTTGAGGGCATCAAGCCGAAGCCCGTCGACGCCCGTTGTCTGCAGGTACCACTTGCCCCACTTGACGAGCTGCTCATAGACGCGCTCGTCGTTGAGGTCGACGTCCAGGCCCATGAGGTAGTCGAAGTTGACGTTTTCCGTGCCGTCGACGTCGGTCGCCCACTCCTTGCCCTTGAAGAGCCAAACGCCCGAGCGCTTCTCCGTCTCGTCCCAGTCGCAACCGGTGAAGCAGCTGGAATCCCACGTGAAGTCGTCATGTTTGCCGGCGCGTCCCGGGAAGGTGAAGCGCGACCACGTGCTGACGGTGGTGGTTTCCTCGCTCAGCGCATGGGTGCGGTCATGGGGATCGACCTCGATGGCCTCGATCTTTTCGAGCTCGTCTCCGCCGAGCTTGTGGTTGAGCACGATGTCTCCCAGGACCTGGATACCTTCGGCCTGGAGGGCCTGCACGCAGGCCACGTACTCTTCGCGCGTGCCGTACTTGGTGCGCACGCTGCCTCGCTGGTCAAACTCGCCCAGATCCCACAGGTCGTAGACACCGTAGCCTACGTCATTCTCTCCGCCCTGGCCCTTGTAGGCGGGCGGAAGCCACACGGCGGTGAATCCCCGCGCGGCAAGCTCTGGTGCGCGCTCGGCCATGCGACGCC
Organism: Atopobiaceae bacterium; assembly: GCA_017460265.1. Taxonomy (GTDB): domain Bacteria; phylum Actinomycetota; class Coriobacteriia; order Coriobacteriales; family Atopobiaceae; genus UBA1367. Next base: position 1,538 of record JAFUBJ010000222.1, read on the forward strand.
AGTGCTGGCCATCTGGCGGTAGATACCAGCTGAAGCCCTGAAGCATCATTCCGTTCATGCGCACCTCCTTTTGTTCTCGTTGCCGACTCTATGATACCCACCTGCTGGAAATAGTAATGCGG